>JBJKSK010000089.1:0-4864 GCA_046704125.1 Desulfobacterales bacterium
CGGGGGAAGCCCTTCGGATGCGTGCATGGGATCGGTTCTCATCCATCCAGGGGATCGAAGTTGTTAGCGGCTAAAATTTCCAGTACCTTGGCATAGGTGTCGGCCACGATGGCCCCGCAGGACCGGCGGGAGGCTTCCGGCCCCCCTTGGCCGACCAGGGCGTCGCAGGTAAATCCGCTTTCAATGCAGCCGGTTCGGGCCGCAAACCAATCGGTCAGCTCCTGCAGCAACAGGGCCAGCCGATCCGAGGGGCGTTGCTCATCGCTGCCCTTGGCCGCATACAGGCCCAGCAGGCAGCATCCGCCGGTCAGCGCGCCGCAGCTGCCACGCCCGCCGCCGCACCCATAGGCCAGGCCTCCCATGGCGCGCACCAGACCGGCATTGGCCTCACCGCGAAGCTCCAAGCCCATGATCATGATGATCTGGCTGCAGGTGTAGCCTTTCTGGCCCAGCCGCAGCATGCGAATCTGCGTATCGTCCACTGGAGGCTCCTTATTTGCGCTGGGGTTTACGCCCGACCATCAGATAATATCCCGGCCGGCGGCACCCGGTTCTGTCCAGTTTCAGCTCGTGGCCGGCACCGGGGATGCCTACCGTCGACCAGAAAACTTCCAATGATCCGTAGGTCCAGACCAGCTGGGCGGCCAGTTGGCTGAGCAGTGCCGTGTGGTCTTGCCATACCCGCAGATCAAATCCCGCCACGGCAAGACGGCGCTGCACGGTGGCCTGGTCCACGGTACCCCGAAGGCAGCCGGCTGCTTGCGCCTTGTTTCTGTGCCGGAAATCGTCAGGCACGCGGGCATACACGTCGGTGATGATCAGATGGCCGCCGGGGGAAATCACGCGCCACATTTCGCCCAAAACAATTTCAGGATCCGGGCAAAGCGACAGCATGCATTCGCAAAGCACCGCCGCCACGGCTCCGTCTAAAACAGGAAGCTGTTCGGCCCGGCCCTTTGCCAGCGGCAATGCGCCATGCATGCGCTCGCCATCTTTGAGCAAGACGTCGGAAAGATCAAGACCCACGGCCGCCAGGCCATGTCTGCGGCGCAGATGATTCACGCTGGCACCAGTCCCGCAGCCGACATCCAGCACGCGGGCGCCCGCCGGAAGCCGGCAGGCGGCCAGGCCCCGGTCGGTCAACGCGAAGCCGCCCGGCCGGATGACAGGCGCTGTAAATTCGCGAAGCACCGGAGATTCATACATTACCATGGACTTGGCCTGCCGTTTCCATCTGCACCGGGTTTCATTTGTCTTCCAGAAGCTTTTCGACTTCGGCCATCTTGCCCATGGCCACGTGCTCGGAAATCAAAACGCGCCCGCAATCCGGGCAATAGGGCAGATCGGCGGTAAACCGGTGCCCCATATAGGTCACGTTCACGGGGCCTACGATCAGTTCCCGATCACAGGTGGCACATCGCCACTGCAGGTCCTGGGGCCGAACGTTGTCGGATTTCATGGCCCGAGCACCTCCATGCGGTGGGCATAGGCGTTGTGCACCACGTAACCGGCCCCGGTGGGGGTGTACTCGACCCAGAAGGTGACTTTGTATGGGGCAAAGGCGGCCTTGTAGCGGCCGCTGGCCGGATGAAACAGCCGCTGCCCGCTGGTTTCCGCATGCTGAATGACTTGCTGCAGGTCTTCGGTCAGGATGCGGCGATGATCCAGAAGTTGTGCCACCTGGGGAGAAATTTCCAGTTGGATAGTGGGCAAGTTCATGTCAGGGGACACCTCGTTCCATAAGCGGTGTAGCAGATGAGCCTTGAGCCGGGTCCGGTTTTCCTGCCGCTGGGACCAGCCCGGCCGGGGGCGCAGGGCCGGATCGGATCCTAGGGAATCGGGGAAAAAGAAATCCAGCAGGTAAACGGCCCGCTTGCCGGTGGCGGCCAGATTGTCCCGGCACATGGCACAGTAGGTGAGCGTATCCGAATCGCTGCGCCGGGCCCGGCGCAGGGTCACCTCCATGGCCAATTCGGGATTGGCGTTTTGCATCAATCCTCCGGATCCGCAGCATTCGGTAAATTCACGGCCAAGCGCCAACTCTTGGATAGTTATACCCCGGTCGGAAAGAATGCGCCGGACGCAGATCTGCACGTCGCTGCGAGACCGGGTCGTGCAGGGATCGTGGACGGCCAGCGGGCGCAAACGTTCCAATACCACCGCCGCGGGCAGGCTTGACTCGATCACCGGCCACAACGAGTCTGCGGAAATCATGGGCAGATGGGTTTCAACCATCTGAAGGCAGGTGGAACAGGCCATGATTATCCTGGGTTGGCCCAGGGTTGCCCATTGAGCCTGTAGCGTTTCCGCCTGAGTTTCAAATTGTCGGCGCTCGCCGGCCCAGTGGGCCGGGGCCGCGCAACAGCCCAGGATCAGTCCGACCCCGCCGGGCAGTGTCTTGCAAAGGTGGGCATAGACCTGCTGGACCTGATTCGGAGCCGAGGCGCAAAGCTGGCATCCCGGGAAAAACGCGTAGGTGCTGGTTTCAAAACCGGGCTGGTGCCTGGCCATGGCAAAGCGCTCGCTTTGGCTAAAGGCCATGTCCAACAGGGCAAACTCATGGGCCGAAGGCGGCATCTTGCCTGTTTCCACCATGGTCTGGCGCGCTTGCAGGCAAAGCTGCGGCATGGGAAAATCATTGGGGCAGACCTGCTGGCACAACCCGCACAAACTGCATGAGTTGATCAACCGGTTGGCCTTGTGGTCGCCCATCACAATGGAAAGGTTGTTGTATATTTCCCGGGCATATTTTTTCGGGTAGGCGCCAAACTTTTCCAAATAGACGCAGGCCCTGACACAGGCCATGCATTCGCACTGCAGGCAGCGCCGGGCTTCGGCCATGGCCTCAGTCGGCGTGTAGCCGGCGGTATCGGCCATGGGCACCGGCGGGGTTGCGGACACATCAGAAAGACTGGTAAACAGCCGGGTTTCCACCGGACCTTCCCGGTCGCGACCGGAGGTGAGGGAAACGTCCTGGAGAAACCGGTCGATGGACGTGGCGGCCCAGCGGCCCTGGGCCGACTGCCACACCGGCGAGGATAGCTGCCCACCGGCAAAAATGCCTGGCCGCTTGGTCGCCTGACTTTTGCCTTCGATGCAAATCCGGCCATCGGCATCGCGGTCCAGGCCCCACCCATGACCCTCGACAGCGTCAAGGCCAAGATACACCGCATCAAAATCGTTGAGGCATCGCTGATAAACCACGGGGGTATCCGGGTTGCATCCCAGTTCAAAGCAAACCCCCAATTGGCCAAGCCGGGCCGTTTCCCGCGTGATGACCGCTTCGGGCAAAAGATCGGACGCCAATTGGCGCAGGGGCGCGCCGGTCCGGTCCCGGGCCTCGAAGACGGTGACGGCATAGCCTTTGCGAACCAGATCCCATGCGGCACTCAGGCTGCTAAGCCCGCTGCCGGCCACAGCCACCCGCTTTCCTTTGGCCGGCAAAGTCTGGATACGGACCACCGGTGCATCGGTTTGCACGCAGGCCCGTTCCAAGGCGCCGATTCGGATGGCGCCTCCGGCCTCGTTGCGCTTGCAGGGCTCTTGACAGGGAGCGTCGCAGATGCGGCCCAGAATGCCGGGAAGCGGCATATGGCGGCGCAACAGCATCCATGCCTCCTCCCAGCGGCCGGAGCCGATATGCCCGGCAAGAGCGCGGACATCCACGTGCAGGGGGCAGGCGGCGGTGCACCAGGGCGGCTCTTCCTGAATACAGCGCTTTTCCATCTGCCTCAGGGCCTGTTGGTCCATGGGATTTCCTCCCGGGGGATTTCCTTATGAGGCGGCAAAGGCGACCCCCTGCCCAGGGGGGCGCCTTTGCCTGGGACGATGGAGATTCTCCCAGGTGGCAGAACCTTCATCGATCCATACGCAAGTTGTGTTATACTTGTTTCATGGCGGCCAGCACCTTTTCGGGAAGCGCCGGCAGGCTGCGCACCCGCGCGCCGGTGGCATTGGCGATGGCGTTTATCACCGCCACGTGGCTTGAGGTCAGAGGCAGCTCGCCCACGCCGGCGGCGCCAAAGGGGCCGTCGGGACGCGGGGTCTCCACATAGAGGATGTCGAATTTGTCCGGGATATCCTCGGCATAGGGGATGCCGCAGGCTTTGAGCGACGTGTGTTTCTTCAGATCGTCGAAGTCTTCCGACAAGGCCAGGCCGATTCCCTGGGCCACCCCGCCGTAGATCTGGCCGTCCACAGCCAGGCGGCTGTTGATCTTGCCCACGTCGGCCACCACGGTAAAGCCCTCCACGCTGGTCTTGCCGGTCTGGGTCTCCACGGCCACCTCGGCCATGAATAATCCGTACATGTAAACCGAAAAAGGGGCTCCCTGGGCCGTTTCCATGTCGCAGGCCGAGCACATGGAGGCCGTCCAGCTTCCCGAATAGCTCACCGGAATGTTTTCGGCCGTCATCTCCTCGTAGGTTCTAAAAGAGCCGTCGGGCTTTTTCATGGCGTTGATCAGCATCTTACAGCCGTTTACGATGGCGTTTCCCGTCACCACCTGCTGGCGGCTTCCCCCGGAAGGCCCGCTGTTTGGGGTAAGCCGCGTGTCGTTGATGACGAGCTTGATCTGCTCGGGATTTTACCCCAGGGGCCGGAGGGCCTGGTGGGCCGTTCCCAAAGAGCCGATGTCGGCGCCCTGGCCGTGGTCTTCCCAGGAATTGTAACGGGTGACAGTGTTGTCGGCATTGAGCGCCACCCGCACCTCGGAGGCATCCGGGCCGTCGAGCCCGCATCCGTAAATGCCAAGCGAGATCCCCACGCCCTTTTTGACCGTGGCCGTGGACTGGACCTTGGCCTTGGCCTTGGCGGCTTGGTACAGCGGACGCAGCTTGTCCGCCATCTCGGGGAAGCTGTAGAC
>JBJKSK010000090.1:0-3258 GCA_046704125.1 Desulfobacterales bacterium
CTCATCTTTATTTTTTTGTGTCTTTTGCGTAGTTTTTCGGCTATTTTCAACGTGACACCACCGGCGGGAGCCATCGCATGAGATCAAATGAGATCCGCTACGGGGCCATGAACTTTCCCGTAAGACATACATTATCCGAAATCGACGCCATCGCCGCCCTCGGGTTTGACTACCTGGAGCTGGCCATGGATCCGCCCCGGGCCCATCACGCCCAGATCCGAAAATCCCGAAAAGACATCCTGGATCGACTGGCCGGCCACGGCCTGGGGCTGATCTGCCACCTGCCCACGGTTGTGCATACCGCGGATCTCACCGACAGCATTCGACATGCCTCCCTCGACGAGATGCTGGCATCCCTGGAGACGGCCGCCGAGCTGTCCTGCGAAAAAGTAGTGTTCCATCCGGGTCACATCGGCGGTCTGGGAGCCTTTTTCATGGATCATGCCCTGGCTCTGGCCATGGAGAGTCTGTCCACCATCATCGAGAGGGCCAAGCAGCTTGACGTTTTACTCTGCGCGGAAAACATGTTTCCCCGGCATCCGCCCTTTGTCGCGCCGGAATCCTTCGATGATCTGCTCGACCGGTTCCCCGGGCTTAGGCTGACCCTGGACATCGGCCATGCCAGTATCGACAGCCCAAAAGGCCAGCGCTGCCTGGATTTCATCCACCGCTGGGGTCCGCGGATCGGGCATGTTCACGCCAGCGACAACCGCGGAAAACACGATGATCACCTTCCTTTGGGAGAGGGCACCATCGATTTTAAAACGATTGCGGCTGCCCTGAAAAAAATCGGCTACCGCGATACCATTACCTTAGAGGTATTTTCGGAAGACCGGCAGCGCCTGCGGCAAAGCCGGCTAAAACTGGCCGGATGCTTTCAAGAGCCGCAGAGATGAAGCCCTGGGTATCCCCAAAAAGGAGAAGACACCCATGAAAGTCACCATGGTAATGGCCCTGACTGTGGACGGCAAAATCGGAAGGCATTCCAACCATTTTTCGGACTGGACCGGCAAAGAGGATAAAAAACTGTTCAAACAGCTTTCGCAAAAAGCCGGCGTGGTGATCATGGGCTCCAAGACATTTGACACCATCGGCCACCCCCTGCCGGATCGAAAAAACATCGTCATGACCCGCAACCCGAAACGGGTGTCCACATGGAACAACCTGATTTTCACCTCAAGGCCTCCGGACGAAATCCTCCGGGAACTCGACGATCAGGGATTTTCCCAGGCGGTGTTGGCCGGCGGCGGCCGGGTCAACTACCTCTTTGCCCGGCAGCATCTCATCGACGAGATCTACGTCACCTTCGCCCCGAAACTATTTGGAACCGGCCTTTCCATGTTCTCGGACCCCGTGGACATGGATCTGTCGCTGCTAAGCTGCCAGCGTCTGGGAAAAGGCATGATCCTGGCGGTTTACCAGGTGCTGGGGAAAGACACCGGTTAAGGCTTGCGAAACCCGAAACGCCCCCCGCGGGTCTCGATCGCGGCGGCCTCTAAGAAGGCTTTATGGCGCGCGGCACCGGTCCCGGAGAAATTTTTGACAACCTACAGCCTGTCGTCTGACAGGTAAAACAGTTATCTTTCATTTCCAGAAAGAACACCTCACCTATGGATGGAACCGATAAAAAAGAGAGGATTTTTACGGGATACATGGGATTGCTCAACCTCTTGATGAAAATCGAGCAGCATGGCATCCTTGAAATCGAAGAGGGCTCCAAGGAGCACAAGACGCTTCAGGCCATCGAGGCGCTGCTGCGATCGATTCGAGAAAAAGAGGCCGAAGCGCAAATCAGCAAAAAGCCGTGGTTTTGATATACGGCCTCAAAATCAGTAGCCCAGGTCCGCGTCGATGAGCACCACCTTGATCCGGCCCGCCGGATGGCATCGCTCGATGATGGTCCAGGCGTTGCAGATCCGCGTTGGGCTCCTGCAGTCCAGGCAACGGGAAGTTTTTGCACAGGGCGAAAAAAAGTCATGACGCATGGCATTGACCGGGGCCGCGAAACCTTTGATCCTGGCCTTGGCCGAAGCCAAATCCGGCACGATTTTGTTTCGGCCGGCCAAGATAACCACGGTTTTTGGACCGAAAATCATGCCGGCCACCCGGTTTCCCACCATATCCAGGTTGACCAGCTGGCCGGTTTCGGTGACCGCGTTGCTGCCGGTCAAAAAAAGATCCGCCAGCAGCGCCTGGCGCCGCCGTTGGATGATCACCTCCCGGGCCACGGCGGCATCGAAAGTGCGAATCACGGTGATATCCGGACGCTTCGAAAACGCGTCCAGCAGCCCCGTGGCATGAAGGGTCAGGGAATCTCCCCAGGAAACGGTTTTTGTACCGGCAGCCGAAAAAATCCGCTCCAGCACGATCGCCCTGGCCGATTCCGGATTTTTGGCGACAAACGTCTCGAACCCGTTGGCCTCCAGCGCCCTGCAGCAGCGCTGCAGGCGGTTTGACCCGAAACCGTCTTTCCCGCGCATTTCCTCCATGGTTTCCCTCCCCCCTGGGAAAAAAGTCCCCCGCAAGGCCTCGATTCAACCCTTGGCGGTCTTTCCCTCTCTTTTGCGCCTTGGCGGGAAACCGATCCTTTCCGACAATCCGGTCACACCCGGTTTCCCGCCGCAAATCCCTGGTGGATGGCATCAAAAGCCAACGCCACCTGGCGGGCATCCCCCACCACCTGATACGGGATGCCGCGCTTTGCCACAATGGCCTCCAACGGGTTGCATGCCTTAGCGCCTGCCGCCACCACCACGGTATCTGCGGCCATCTGGGACAGCTTCCCGGCGGCTTCCACCGTCACGCCGGCGGGGGTGATCTCCAGGGCTTTTGCGCCCACCAGACTCCGGATGCCGGTGCGGGCCATGTCCTGGATCATCGCCCAGCGCGTGGAGCGGCCGATGTCTTTTCCCACTTTGTCGATCATCTCCACCACGGACACTTCCTTGGTGCCCCGGGTGGCCATATCATAAAGCGCATCCAGCGGCTCGGCACCGTTGACCAGAAGAAACTTCACCGCATCGGCCGACAAGGTTCCTTTCTCGGCCAGAAACAGGGCGGTTTCCACCCCCACGGCCCCTCCGCCGATGACCACCACCCGACGGCCCGTGAACCCCCGGCCGGACAGCACGTCCCAGGCCTGGACCACATTGGGCCCGTCGATTCCAGGAATCGGCGGGATCAGCGGCTGGGCGCCGGTGGCCAGAATCACCGCATCGGGCCGCCGCCGGTCGAGCAGGTCCGCATCCACAACGGAGT
>JBJKSK010000091.1:0-8206 GCA_046704125.1 Desulfobacterales bacterium
CGATCGACTGGCGGGCGTTGTGGAATTAGACCCCGCCGCCCACCTGCATGCGGCCTGGCCAGGCGGCGAGGGCGGCGCGCGCCGCGGCCCGGTTTCCGGGACCCAGCTGGATGATGTGCCCGCCGGTGAGATGATCGCGGCGGTACCGGCGCGCGAACCACTCGGCGGGTCTGGCGGCCTGGAAATTGGTCTCTAGCTTTTCCGGGCCATCTTCTGACAGGGTGGCCCCGACGATCTGTTTGACCACCCCCTGGTGCAAGTCGATACAGGGTCTGAATCGCATGGCTCGGTTCTTTTTCAGCTACGCCTCATCCGGGCATCCGGATGATGGCGCGCATCGGGGCATGCGGGCAAAGCGGCGGCGGTTTTTCCGGGATTTACCCGGGGGGCCCGCACCATCGATTGCCGGCGGCCGGTGCGTTCCAGGACCGCGGCGGTCGGGTAAACGGCTTTTCCCTGGCCGGAGACGACTTCGGGAAAGTTCTTGCGAAGAAATCGGCGATGGTCTATAGGGGCATATCCGGTGGCTTTGGCCACCCGCGGCCCGGCGGCCGCCGGTTCGAGCCGTTTTGTCAGCAGATGCCTGTTCATGGCTGCGGTTTTACCCGCAAACGGCTTTCGGGTCAATAGGCTGAATTCAGGTTTTTATGATCAAGACTGTGGTCATCATTCCATCCCGCTACGGTTCCACCCGGTTTCCGGGAAAGCCCCTGGCGCGGCTAAACGGCCGGCCCATGATCGAACACGTCTATCGGCGGGCGTTTTCGGCCTCTTCGGTGACCGATGTGGTGGTGGCCACCGACGACCGCCGGATCCTGGAGGCGGTGCACGGTTTTGGCGGAAAAGCCGTCATGACCGCTTCTGAAAACCGCTCCGGGACCGACCGGGTGGCCGAGGCCGCCGCCGCCATGGGCCTGGCACCCGCCGACCTGGTGATCAACCCGCAGGGCGACCAGCCCCTGTTTGAACCCGTGAGCCTCGACGAGGTGGTGGCCCCCTTTGCCGGCGATGCCGCGTTGCAGATGAGCACGCTGGCCTTTAAGATCGTGAATCCCCGGGAGATCACCGATCCCAAGGACGTGAAGGTGGTCCTGGACGCCAACGGCTTTGCCCTGTATTTTTCCCGCGCGACGATTCCGTTTGCCAGGGACCCGGATACCTGTTTCGACACCTACAAGCATCTCGGGGTTTATGCCTACACCCGGGCCTTTCTCGACGGGTTCCGCCGCCTTCCCGAAGGGCATCTGGAGGCCATCGAAAAGCTGGAACAGCTCCGGGCGCTGGAATACGGTCACCGCATCAAGGTGGTGATCACCGCACACGATTCGCCCGAGGTGGATCTTCCCATCGACATCGCGCGCATTGAATCCCTGATGGCTTCATAAAAGCCCGTCCGGACCGCATTCAACATCCTGTCTTTGAACGATTATCCGCCCATCGCCGGGTTCAGGTGAATCTTCCATCGGATCGCCACGGGTTCTGGTAAACTCAGCGGGTTGTGGATTGGCTTGGTTTTTGATAGAATAATTCATTTTGAAAAATCGATTTGAAGAAAATGTTCCGGCAGTCAACCCTTGCATCGAGGTGATACCCATGGAAAAGGAGAAGAATCGAAAAAAACTGTTGAAAATCTTGGACCAGGCACCGGATTTGAAGCAAATTTTGCTTTCCCGAGTGCCATTGGAGGAGATGAAAGGAAAAATCCGGACACTTCTTTCCAACACACTCATGGCCGTTTTCAGCGACAACCCCACCATCCCTCCCCTGGAATGGGTGATGACCCGGGATGCCATCACCGTGTTTCGCAACCTGCTCTCGGACCGCAACGAACGGCTGGCCGGGTACAGCTTTCTGCAGTATCTGGATGATCTGCTGCGTTCCGACGCCGCAGGAGCGGTTCCGGCACCGGATCCCGGATTTTTTGCCGAGGTGGAGCATCTGCTCAAGGGAATCATGGGCAAAACCGGCATTTACTCGGAAAAGGTGCCGGCGTTTCAAAAACATGAAGGCCAGCGGGCCGCCGGGCTTCGATCCGCCGACCTGTCGCGGATGGCGCAGTCGGCAAACGTGTTTATGGGTCGCTACGCCACCGGTCTGGACCACGCGGTGATCCGGCGCCGCAGCACGAACAAGTCAAGAATCCTCAAGTATTTCGGGGCCACGGAGCTGGAATGGGACAAGTGGCAGTGGCAGGTGCGACACATCATCCGGGATGCCGGCACGCTCAAAAAACTCATCTGGCTGTCCGATGCGGAATATGAAGCCGTCCGCCTGGCGCGTGAACGGAAACTGCCCTTTGGAATCACCCCGTATTACCTGTCGTTGATGGATCATGGCCCGTCCCGGGAAAACGATGCGGCGGTGCGCGCCCAGGTGATTCCCTCGCTTCACTACGTTGAAAAGATGCACGAGATGAAAACCTGCGAGCACAATTCCATGGACTTCATGCTCGAGCGCGACACGTCTCCCATCGAAGGCATCACCCGGCGCTATCCCAAGATCGTGATCTTGAAACCGGTCATCACCTGTCCTCAGATCTGCATTTACTGCCAGCGCAACTGGCAAATCGAGGACGTGTTCTCGGTAAACGCCGCCCTGGACAAGCAGAAGCTGGAAAGGGCCATCGCGTGGATCGCCGATACGCCGGAAATCAACGAGGTGCTGATCACCGGCGGGGATCCGCTGCTGCTGTCAAACGCCAGGCTGGAAAATCTGCTGTTCAAGCTGTCCAAGATCCCGCACCTGGAGCGCATCCGGATCGGCACCCGGACTCCGGTGACCCTTCCCCAGCGCATCACCGACAGCCTGGTGCGCGACATCACCCATTTCCACGCTCCGGGAAAACGCGAGATTCTCATTGTCACCCACTTCGAGCACCCCTATGAGATCACCCCCCAGGCCATGGAAGCGGTGCAGAAATTCCGGCGCTTCGGCATCTCGGTGTACAACCAGCTGGTTTACACCTTCTACAATTCGAGAAAGTTCGAGGCGGCCCTGCTGCGCCACAAGCTGAGGCTCATCGGGGTCAGTCCCTATTATACCTTCAACACCAAGGGCAAGGAGGAAACCGCCGATTTCCAGGTGCCTATCGCGCGGTTGCTGCAGGAACAGAAGGAGGAGGCCCGCCTGATGCCCGGGACGGTGCGCACCGACGAGATTGTCTTTAACGTGCCGGGATTGGGCAAAAACTACCTGGGCGCCAGCCAGCACCACGACATCATCTCCATTTTGCCCGACGGACGCCGGGTCTACGAATTCCATCCGTGGGAAAAGAAGCTGTCGCTGACCGACACTTACGTCTACACCGATGTCTCCATATCCGATTATCTGGCCAGGCTCAAGGCGGCCGGAGAAAAATACAGTGATTACAGAACGTTGTGGTACTACTATTGAGAACGTGAGGGCCTGGCGCTGCGCTGCTTTATCACTCCAGACTTTTCTCGCTGATCCCCTTCTTGGGCGGGGCGGGGGGCCCGGGCAGGTCGGCTGGATGCAGTAAATGGCCCGGCGGCGCGACGGAGCGGGACTTGAGTATTTCCACGGCCTTGGCCAGTGCCTGGATTTTAGCGTCGAGCTTGTCGATGCGGGCTTGCATGTCCGCGGCGGTCTGGGCAAGGCGCTTCTTGGAGTCGATGTCCTGTTTCTTGATGGCGGTCTGCAGGTTTTCCAGGTTCATGCCTCTGATGTTTAGATCAGAGAGCTTTTTTTCCAGGTTGTCAGATTCGGTCCGCAGGCTGCCCAGCCCCGCGGCGATCGCCGATGTGTCTTGCTGCGTCGTTTGCTGGAACGAGCTCACGGAGCGTTGAAGGTCGGTAAACTCTCCCCGGATCTTATGCAGGCCGGCGTTTAGGGACTCGATGCGATGTTTCATGGCCCCGATGGTCGCCACGTCCCTTTTTATAGCCTCCAGCAGCGCTTCGATATCCTTTCTCATGGCCGCCATCTCCTGGACCTTTTTTTCCAGGGGGGCCAAGGCTTTTTTCATGTCCGAGGCGGTTTTTTCCAGCTGGCCTTTGTCTGCTTTTCTCGTGACCATGGCCGTCAGCTGCGCGTTACTCTGGTCCAGGGCCTTGCGGATGCCCTGCGTGGATTTGTCCAGGGCAGTCAGCCGGTTTCCCGTGCTGTCTTCCAGTTTGGCAAACTGGACCGAAAGCGATGAAAAGCGCGATTGGAGGTCCCTTGAAATGGCCTGGACCTCCTCGGTGCCCAGGGTGTGGACCTTGACGACCCGTTGGGTGATGTTGGAATAGGCCAGGTAAAACACCATGGCCATCAGAACGAGAAACAGCACAAAGATTCGGGTCATGCGCCGGTTGAGCGCGTCGATGCCCAGCACTTCCTTGTGGCGGGTCAACGTTGAACTGGGAATCTCGTCTTCATCCAGGCGGATTTTAAAACCAGCGGGGTCTCTGTCACTCATGGCGCGGCTATTCCCATTCTATGGTGCTGGGCGGCTTGGAACTGATATCGTAGACGACCCGATTGACGCCGGCCACTTCGTTGATGATGCGGTTGGATATTTTGGCCAGCAGTTCGTGGGGCAGCCGAGCCCAGTCGGCGGTCATGGCGTCTTTGCTCGTGACGGCGCGGATGGCCACGATGTTTTCGTAGGTTCTCTGGTCGCCCATGACCCCGACGCTTTTCAGGGGAAGCAGCACGGCAAAGGACTGCCACAGTTTCCGGTAATATCCGGCGGCACGGATCTCTTCGAGAAGCACGGCGTCGACCTCGCGCAGCACATCGAGGCGTTTGGGGGTGATCTCTCCGATGACTCGGATGGCCAGTCCCGGACCGGGAAAGGGCTGTCGCCAGACCAGTTCCTCCGAAAGCCCGAGTTGTTTCCCAAGCAGCCGGACCTCGTCCTTGAACAGGTACTTGAGCGGTTCCACGAGTTTGAGTTTCATCTTCTTGGGAAGCCCGCCCACGTTGTGGTGGGATTTGATCACCGAACTGGGGCCGCCGAATGCCGACCGGGATTCGATGATGTCCGGGTAAAGCGTCCCCTGGGCCAGAAACCGGGCGCCCTTGATTTTTTTGGCCTCGGCTTCGAAAACATCCATGAAGACCCGGCCGATGATCTTTCGCTTTTTCTCCGGATCGGAAACCATTTTTAGCGCGGAGAGAAAGCGGGTCTTGGCTCCGACAAATCGGATGTTGATATCCAGATGCTGTTTAAGGCTCTGTTTGAGTTTGAGGGCCTCGTGCTTGCGAAGCAGGCCGTTTTCCACGAAAATGCACGTCAGGCGCTTTCCGATGGCCCGGTGCAGCAGCAAGGCGGTCACCGAAGAGTCCACGCCGCCGCTAAGCCCCAGGATCACCTTGTCGCCGCCCACGGTCTCTGCGATCTGGGCCACGGCGTCTTTTGCAAACGAGGTCATGGTCCAGGATTTTTTGCACCCGCAGACATCAAAAAGAAAGCTGGCCAGGATGGTCTTGCCCTGGGGGGTGTGTTCCACCTCGGGGTGAAACTGCAGGCCGTAGAAGCGTTTTGTCGCGTTTTCGGCGGCGGCCACCGGCGTGTTGTCCGTGGCGGCGGTGACGGCAAAGCCCTCCGGAAGCCGCTCGATGGAATCGCCGTGGCTCATCCAGCAGGGAGTCGAATCGGTGACCCCGGCCAGCAGGCCGCCGGGCTGTTTGACGCGAAGCCGGGCAAATCCGTATTCCCGCTTTACCGCCCGGTGAACCTTTCCCCCCAGGGCATCGACCATGAACTGCATCCCATAACAGATGCCCAGAAGGGGAATCTCCATGTCAAAAATCGCCGTGTTGATCCGCGGGCTGTTTTTTTCGTATATGCTTGACGGCCCCCCGGAAAGGATGATGCCTTCGGGGGCCAGCCGCCGGATGGCATCGGCGGTTATCGTCGGCGGTTCCACCTGGCAGTAGACTCGGCTTTCCCGCACTCTGCGAGCGATGAGCTGGTTGTATTGGGAGCCAAAGTCGATAATCAGGATCATGATGTTGATATCCTCGATTTATTGAGAAGTTACGTTTGCGAAAACACCATGAATATGTTAGAGACGCCAGGAAAAGTCAACCCGATTTATAAGGTGATCGGCTGTAAAAAAAGTCAAAAGCGCGTAAATGGTCCAGACTATCCGGTTCATCCAACAGAAATCGATTTCGGCACCTCGTATGCCAGCTTCAATGATCATTCAAATTTATGAAATTCAGACCCCGGCGGAGGCCGAGATGGCCATCGCGCTTGGGGTGGACCACATCGGTTCGGTGCTGGTGACGGAAGCAAACTGGAAGCAGGCTTCGGTGAAGGAAACCGTTGATCGGGTGCGTGCCGGGGGAGCCCGCAGCAGCCTGATTCCCCTGTTTCGGACACCGGAGACGATTTTCAGGGTCCTGGAGTATTATCGGCCCGATATTGTGCATTTCTGCGAGGCGCTCACCGGCCGGGGCGGGTCTCCCGAGACGGTGGAAGCCCTGCTCGCCCTTCAAATGGATGTTCGCTGCCGGTTTCCCGAAACGGCGATCATGCGATCGATTCCCATCGCTGCCGGCAGCAGCCCCTCGTGGTTTCCCACCCTGAAAATGGCCCGGCTATTTGAGCCCGTCAGCGATTATTTTCTCACCGATACCCTGTTGGGCCACGGGCCCGAGGCCACCGCCGATCGCCAGCCGGTCAGCGGTTTTGTCGGTATCACCGGAAAGACCTGCGACTGGGAGATGGCCAGACGACTCGTGGCTGACAGCCGGATTCCGGTCATTTTGGCCGGCGGCCTCTCGCCGGATAACGTCCGTGAGGCGGTTTTGTCCGTTGCGCCCGCAGGGGTGGACAGCTGCACCCACACAAACGCCCTGGATCCGGGAGGAAAGCCGATCCGCTTCAAGAAAGACCCCGAAAAGATTCGGCGCCTGGTGCAGCAGACCCGCCAGGCCCAAGGCGAGCTGGCCGCGCAACCGGCGGTTTCCAGAGTCCACCCCGGCTCCGAGAGCCAGGCCCGGACCTGATTTCGGGTTTTGACGCGGAAAGCTCACCATTATTTTTCAAAAGCCTTCAACCCCCCGCAAAAGGCGTTTTGTGCGGCTGCCAAATGTGTTAAAAACAAAAAGCCATAAGGCTCCGGGGTGTGATCGCGTGTGCGCACCGAGGTGCATGGGCGCTTGTTTGAGTTCAACCGATACGTATTTTTAAATTTTAGGAGGAATGTACCGCCATGCTGGATAGCAGCAACTTGAAAAAGGGCCTGAAGCTTCAAATCGACGGAGATCCTTATGTCGTGGCGCAATTTGAATTCGTCAAGCCCGGCAAGGGACAAGCCCTGTACAAATGCAAACTCAAGAACATGATCACCGGCAGCCAGGTGGACCGGACTTACCGCTCCGGCGAAAAGTTTGAAGAGGCCAACCTCGAAGAATTCGAGATGGAATATCTTTATGCCGAGGGAAACACCTTTTGCTTCATGAATACATCGTCTTATGTGCAGGAATTTCTCACCGAGGATCAGGTGGGAGACGCCAGGGCGCTGCTCAAGGAAAACACGGTCTGCAGCGTGCTGTTTCACGACGGAAAAGCCATCGGGCTGACGCTTCCAAACTTCGTGGATTTGCGCATCACCCAGTCCGAGCCCTGGGCCAAGGGGGATACGGCCGCCGGAAGCACCAAGCCGGCCACCCTGGAAACCGGATACGTGGTGCAGGTCCCTCCCTTTGTCAACGAGGGCGAAAAGATCCGCATCGATACCAGAACCGGTCAATATGTGGAACGGGTCAAGGATTAACCCGGGCGGCAATTCCCTTGTCCGCCGGAAAGAGGGCAGATGAGCGGTTTGCCCCCCTGGCGATATAGAAGTATTTGCCGGAAGCCATCGAGTCCATGAAACAGCAAAGCCTATTTCCTCCAAGTCCAGAGAAAGCCGATGACGGCCGCGCCGAAACGGCGACGGGATCCGGCCCGAAACCGCCGGGGGGATCCATGTGGTCTCTTTCCGCCCGCTACGGTGTCCTGGACCTTGAGACCCAGCGTTCGGTTCAGGAAGTCGGCGGATGGCACCGGGCCGAGGCCATGGGCATCAGCTGCGTGGTGCTTTACGACTCGGGGCAAGACCGTTTCTTCGAATACCTTGAAAATCAGGTCGACGAGCTCGTGGCCCGTGCCGCCACACTTGATTTTATGGTCGGCTTCAACATCAAGCGGTATGATTACCGGGTGAACAAGGGATATTCTCAATATTACTTTAAAACTCTGGCCACC
>JBJKSK010000092.1:0-3847 GCA_046704125.1 Desulfobacterales bacterium
GTACACCGGTGCCAAGAGCCGGTTTAGCCATTTGGCCGGCCATGATTCCATGGCTCTGGATGCTATTTGCAGCGCAAGGTGGCTCATGATGGATTACATCCTTTGATAGAGTTCCTTGATTCGCTCCCTGCTGATTTGCCGCTTCCAGTCTTTTCCCAGGGCGTTTTCCCACAGCGGTTCCATCACCAGGGCGACGTCGACCATTTTATCCAGTTGCGCCGCCGTGAGTGCGGCGGTGAGGTTCTGCGGCAGTTCGATGCTGTGGGCGGCGGTCATTTCACGAAATTCCCGGACCCCATCCGGATAAAATGCCTCCAGGTAGTTAAACACCACGCTGTTGCCGATGCCGTGATGCAGCCCCAGCACAAACGACAGCCCGTAGGAAAGGGCGTGACAGACCCCCACCTGGGAATAGGCGATGCTCATACCTCCGAAATAGGAGGCCATCATCAGTTTATCGTTGCTTTCCGGCACGCGTTTTAGAAACACTTCCCGGCAAAGTTCCAGGGCCTTTTCGCCATACGCCTGGCTAAAGGCGTTGAGGTAGGTGCCCGTCAGCGATTCGATGCAGTGAATGTAGCAGTCCATCCCGGTGTAAAAGCGCTGGGTTGCCGGTGCGTCGGCAATCAGTTCCGGATCCAGAACCACCTGGTCAAAGACCGTGTAATCCGAGTTGATCCCCAGTTTTTTCTCGGGGCCGGTGAGCACCGTGGTGCGAGAGACTTCGGCGCCGGTGCCGGACAGGGTGGGAATGCCTACGTGGTAAACGGCCGGGTTGCCGATCAGATCCCAGCCCTGGTAGTCGGCGGCAGAACCCGGATTGGTCAGCATCAGGGAGACGGCTTTGGCAAGATCCATGGTGCTGCCCCCGCCGATGCCGATCACTCCGTCGGGCACCGGGCTGCGGTGGCCGCGGACCCTGTCTGTGAGTTGATCCACGTACCGCGTCTTGGGCTCGTCGTCGACATTGACCCACAAAAGCAAATCGTTTTTCTGCAGTGCCAGCCGATTGCCGAAGGACGTCTGCTCAAAGGCGTCGTCCACCAGAAAAACCATGAATCCGTTGTCGTGGCGACGGAGGGCCAGGACGGCCTCGAGCTGATGAAAGGCACCCCTGCCGAACAGAATCTGGGGAACGACTTTGAAATTTCGAAACATGATGGGTATCCTTAAATATGAAGGGTCTAATTTTCAAACACGGCTTTCATTTTTTTGATGCGCGCCTGAATCTGCTCAGGACCCCACCCCAGCTTGATCTGCATGGAGATGGTGCGGGCCATGATGGCGTCGGAACGTGGCAGGCAAACGGTGCTGTAATCCGGCAGCGAGCCATGTGCCAGCCGGGCGGCAGCCTGCATCTTCTTGAGGTGGTCCCATCGGCGCAGGTAGTGCCAGTTGTTGTCATACCAGTAAAAGCAACCGTCGACCCCGGCATTGGCTAGCCGGGAGGCCATGCGCCGCGCCCGTTCCTCGGAGGGCATCAGAAAGGACAGTAATGTGGCCGTATCGCCAGCCGGATCGGGTATCGCGCGGAAATCCACCCCTGGAAAGGCGCTCATGGCCTGCTTGAGGCTTTCCTTGTGGGATCGTTGGGTGGACAGGATCGCATCGAGTTTTCTCAGCTGGGCCAGGCCCACGGCGGCATTTAATTCACTGATGCGAAAGTTGAGGCCCATGATCGGATGGCCTTCCAGCCCCCGGTCCGAGCCGACGTGATCATGACCGTGATCGGCGTATTGCATGGCCCGCGCATACAGGTCCGGCTCGTTTGTGACCACCGCGCCGCCTTCCCCGCAGGTGATAGTTTTAACCGCATCGAAGGAAAAACAGCCCATCTTCCCAAAAGTGCCCAGGGCTTTTCCCTTGAAGGAGCCCCCCACGGCCTGGCAGGCGTCTTCGATTAAAATCAGCCCCCGTTGATCGCACAGCTCGGACAACGCATCGATGCGGGCCATCGCCCCGCACATATGCACGGGCAAAACGGCTCGGGTCCGGGGCGTGATGGCCGCCGCCACTGCCTCAGGGTCCAGGCATAGGGTCTTGTCGATGTCGGCAAACACCGGCACGGCTCCGGCAGCGATCACCGCCTCGAAAGAGGCCACAAAGGTAAAGGGAGGTAAAATGACCTCATCGCCGGCACCGATGCCGCAGGCGGCCAGCGCAATGGACAGCGCGGCCGTGCCGCTGCTGCACAGATGACAATGCCTGGCGCTGATGCGCTGAGCCAAATCGGCTTCGAAACGTTTTGCCTTCCAATGCCCCTGGCGCACGGTGTCAAAACCATATCGAAACAGCACACCGGTGTCCAACACATCGTTGACTTCGCGGCGCTCCTCGGGACCAAACAATTCAAATCCTGGCATGAAAACCTCTAAAATGTCCAATGTTCAATATCAAATATTGAGCCGTAAAAAGAAAAACCAATGCAGATTTCAAATCACCTAACCTTTTTCGGTGGTCTTGCCGGCCTCGGCCTCGGTCTCGGTGAAATAATTCCTAAAATAGGCTTGGAAGGCCATCTTGGCGTACTGGCTGGCGTGTATCCCGATGTATTTTTGGTGGGCCACGAGCACCGCAATGACCAGTTTCCCCGGGCCCCTTTTGTTTTTGGCAAATCCGACAAACCAGTCAAAGTGAACCTGATGGTCGGCGTTGTCTATGGTCCCGGTTTTTCCCCCGATGGTCAACCGGGACAGAATGGGATCTCTACGATAGCCGCGAAAGGCCTTGCGCGCGGTCCCCGATCGTACCGTGGCTTTCATCATGGCCAGCACCACCCGGCTCGCATTGGCGGAAATGACCCGGGGATCGGCAGAGGGCTTGACCCGGTAGAGAATACGGCCCGTGTTATCCACGATGCGGTCTACGATCGAGGGGGTTTTCCAGCGGCCTTGGTTTAGGATCATCGCTGTGATGGCTGCTCCGTGCAGCGGCGTGATCCGGGTGGTTCGGTTGAATCCGCAGGAAATCTCGGCCAGATGGTAGGCCCCGTTGGGAAACGTGATCTGGCTGGGGACCACGGGCAGATCGAAGGCCAACGGCTGATTGAACCGGAAAGAGGCTGCAAAATTTTCCAGAGTCTGCTTGCCCAGCAGTTGGGAGCCGATTTTGGCAAATACCGGATTGATGGACATGGCGAAGCTGTCCTGAAAGCTGACTTGATGGCTGTAGCGGCCTTTGCTGTTTTTGAGCTGGGAACGATAAAGGGTGTATTTGTCTCCGGTAAAATTTACCGGGGAATCCGGTTCGAAGCCGTGGGTTTCCACGGCCGCGGTAGCCGTGACGATCTTAAAGACACTGGCGGCCGGGAAATTTAGATCCAGGCAGGGGTTATCGTCGGGGCGGTATTTATCGTAGCCTACCATCGCCAGCACGTGGCCCGAATCCGGATCCATGGCCACAATGCCGATAAAGCGGGAATTGGCCCGGTCGACCCGATCGATAAGCGCCTGCTGCAAGTCGGTATCGATGCTGGTTTCCACCTGAACCGGTCTGCCCTTGAACCTGGCGATCAGACAGGCATTGGAAAGGTTGAGCATGCGTCGACCGGCAAGCATTTCGGGAATCTGGTCTTTGTGCAGAAAAGGGGCCGGCACCGGGGGCACCGCCGTCTTGACCACGGAAAGCCGCGGATGTCGGTCCGGGGCCTTTTCCGGGCGGAAGTTTATACAGGCAAAGGCGGGAATCATCAGCCCGACGATGGCAATGGTCACCACGGTCCATCGGATGATGCGGCGTCTGATCTGGCTTAGTCGCAACTGTTTCTGGTAGACCCGCCAGGTTGAAGATAGCGGTATTTGGGGTCCGGGGTCAGGATTTGGGCGCATGGTCATCTATGGCTTTAACA
>JBJKSK010000093.1:0-4563 GCA_046704125.1 Desulfobacterales bacterium
GGTGAATGGCGCGGGCCACCAGTTCCTTGCCGGAGCCGGATTCACCAAACAGTATGACGCTCGCATCACTGGCCGCCGCCTTGAGAATCAGGTCGTAGACTTCCTGCATTTTCGGGCTTTTCCCGATGATGTCCCCGAAACGGTACCGCTCGCTGATAGAAGATCGCAGGCGCACGTTTTCCTTGCGAAGGTCCATCTCCGCTTCCTTGTAGACGGTCACATCGCTGATGAACCCTTCCAGGGCCGCCAGGCGCCCATCGTGGTCAAAAACCCCTTCGCCCTGCTCCCAAACCCATTTTTCTTGGCCGTCGGCGGCCCGGATGCGGTAGATGAAGCTAAAGGGCCGCTTTTTGGCGACAGATTCGCGCACCAGTTGAAGCATGTCCGCGCGATCCTCCGGGTGAACGATGCGGTGATAGGCATTGGGGCCGTCTCCCAGCAGCTCCTGGGGGGCAAACCCCAGAAGCTGCTGGCTGCCCCGGCTGGCAAATTCCATGGTAAAAACGGTATCCGCCCGGCAACGGTAGACCATGCCCGGCAAGTGGTTCATCAGGGTACTCAGGCGCCGCTGGCTTTCCAGCAGGGCGGTTTCCGCCTGTTTTTTTGCCGTGATGTCCAAACACAGCGTGAGCCTGGAAACGCTGCCATCTTCGCGCACGATGGGAGCGGCCATATTGTCGTACCATCGGCCCGTTACCGGGTTTTGAAATTCCCACCGGATCGCTTTGCCCTCAAAAACCACCTGCTCCGGACACCAGGGACATGGCTCATCGTTGCCGTAAAGGGCCTTGTGACAGGGTTGCCCCACGGGGTCGCGCTCCAGCAGATCCATGGCATGGGAATTGACGAATTCGATCCGGTGGTCTGCCGAGCATACATAGACGATTCCGTCAAAGGCCTCGACGATGGCCTCGAAATAAGGTAAACGGCTGTATGGCGTGAGGTTCATGGCTGTCTTGAATCGGATTGCAGATCATGCGGAAAACCGCTTGATCTCAAACCGCATCCCGGAAAAAGGAAGCAATTATGGCTCAGGCCTTGAAGTCCCGGCGGTCAAGCCCGTATTTTCTCATTTTATAGGTAAACAGCTGACGGGAGATGCCCACCGCCTCAGCCGCCCGGGTGACGTTTCCGGAATGGGCCGACAGGCTGCGGGCAATGACATCTTTTTCCCGGTCGGCTTGGATGGTCAAAAGGCTTTTCCCACCGTCATCCGGAGGCTCAAAGCCGCTTTCAGGCATGGCCGGCGGCGGCCTGGTCCGGCTTTTCGCGTCATCAGATCCATGCGAAACCGGGGCCTCCGGAGCCCGCCAATCCGGCGGTCCCTTGAGCCGCCGCCAGGTGGTCAGGTGGGACTGCAGGTGGCGCCGTTCGATGGTTCTGCTCGAGATCACCATGTTAATGGCCCCTTCAATGACATGCTCCAGCTCGCGCACGTTGCCCGGCCAGTCATACTCGTTTAAAAGCGCCAGCACATCCTCGGAGATGTCGGTGACATTTCGATTCAACGCCAGGCTGTGCTTGGCCAGAAAATGACGGGCCAGCAAGACGATATCTTCTTTGCGCTCGCGAAGCGGCGGAATGGGGATAAACACCACCCCCAACCGGTAAAACAAGTCGGGCCGAAGTGCATTTTCAGCGATGGCCAGGTGGGGTTCCTTGTTGACGCTGCTGATGATCTTGATGTCGATGGCCGCTTCTCGCAGCGAACCCAGGCGGCGTACTTTTCGCTCCTGGATCACCCGCAGAATCTTGGCTTGGAGGCTTGTGGGCATGGAGTTGATTTCATCCAAAAAAATGGTGCCGCCGCTGGCCCGCTCAAAAATGCCCTGTTTATTGCGGGACCCGGTAAAGGCGCCACTGGTCGTACCGAAAAGAAGCCCTTCCAGCAGATTCTCGGGAATGGCCGCGCAGTTGACCGCCGTGTAGGCGCTGTCTCTTCGCTCGCTTTTATTGTGAATGGCCTGGGCAAACAACTCCTTGCCCGTGCCGGTTTCCCCGCAAAGCATCACCGGAGAGGGCGTGGTGGCCGCCAGCCGCGCCGTGTTCACCGCCCTTAGAAACTCGATATGGCTGCCCACGATTGCGTCAAAATCAAAGCGCGTATCGTTTGGCCGCGCCTGCTTGGAGCGGGGAATGGAAATGGAGCGGATGGTCTCTTCCAGCACGTTGTACTCGCGCACCAGGCAAACGGCGCCTTGCAGCCGATCCCGCTTGAAGAGGGGAAACACGGTGTGAATCGTGTTGGCGACCTTTCCCCGGCGCGTGCGATACAGCAGCGGATGATCCACAATCGGCTGCCGGGTGCGCAGGCATCGCATGATCAGGCTGCTTTCCTCGGTCAAATCGTAAACATCCACGAGTTGCTTGCCGATCGCCTTGGCGGGATTCAAGTCGTCGATAGCCCCCATGGTGGCATTGTAGTAAATGATAACGCCGGTCCGGTCGACGATCAGCAGGCCCTCGCCGAATCCGTCGAAAAAAGGCAAAAACTCATCATAGGCGATGTCCAGTCTGTGAGCGCCAGGCGGGGGGGCAGCCTTGTTCATAGCCATCGTTTCCTTCGCATACCGGGGTTGATGCCTATCTGGAAGAGTCTCTCGCCAAGACCATTCGATTAGAGTCGCCGACAAGACGCAAAGACCACCAAGGCCATTTCAAAAAAAGCCGTTGCGTGCCTTGCCATCCAGGCGGCTTGGCGGGAAACCGACCGAGCGCTTTGCCGGAGCCTGCCGGAAAGCGCACCTTAGCTGTTGTTGGCGTAAACGTTGAACAAAATATCGTTTTCCAAATACATCTGCTCCAGCTTCTGCTGATGTTCCTTGAGCAGCGGGTGCTGACGGTTGACCAGCTCCAGCATCAAATAGTTGATGATGCAAAAAATCGTGGTTGGATAACCGATCAGCGGAATTGAGCGCGAAGGCACCACCAGGGAAAGACCGGCAAAGGGAATCACCGGGCACAGGGCATTGTCGGTGATCAGCGACAACTGGTGCTGCAGCCTTCTGGCCTCCTTGCCCAGTTTGATCAACTCATTGGGGTAGCGCGAGGTGGTGATGATGACCACCAGGCTCTGCTCCGGTGCGTTGGTCAGCCAGTCGATAGCCGTGCTGTCGCTTCCTTTGAGGATATGCACGCCCTTGCGCACCTTGGTCAGCGACCAGCCCATGTAATAGGCGAAGGTGTAGGAAACCCGCGAGCCGATCACATAAACGCTGGGACTGTCCTGAAGCTGATCCACCAGCCGGGTCAGGGCATTGACATCAATGGTTTCGTAAAACAGCCGCAGGTTATTCATTTCTTCAAACACCACCCGGTGAAACAGATCCGTACCCGGTCCTTTCATCCCGGGCAAGTCCAGCCGGTCGGGCAGCGTCAACCCCGAATCCACGAAATCACGCAAGGCCTGGAGAAACTCCGCATAGCCGCTGTAACCCAGCTGGGCGGCGAAACGCACCACCGTGGCCTCGCTGACCCCGCAGGCGCCGGAAAGCTCCTTGGTGGTCATGAAAACCGCTTTGCGGGGATTCTGTATGATGTAGCTGCCCAGAACTTTGCCCTTGGGGGTCAGGGTGTCCAGCTTTTCGACGATGCCCTTGATCACCGGGTGTGACTTGATTTCTATCATTGCAGACCCCTTTGCCGCATGATTGTGAATTTTTCATTTCATTTATC
Organism: Desulfobacterales bacterium; assembly: GCA_046704125.1. Lineage (GTDB taxonomy): Bacteria > Desulfobacterota > Desulfobacteria > Desulfobacterales > JBJKSK01 > JBJKSK01. The sequence continues at coordinate 3,676 of JBJKSK010000093.1, forward strand.
GAATATTCCTTTACCTATTCATTTTTATAGATTTCTAATAGATATAAATCAAGCTGTCAAGACTGTTTGATTCTTTATGGACCAGTTGTTGATTTTTATTGACATGTTTTATTTCATTTCAGTATGATCATTCTGAATTAGAATTTCCAAGGGTCCTTTTCACCTTATTTTTTCCCTAACCTTTTAAGGAGAGCCTATGTTCTGGAAATCCAAACCCCTATGGGGCCACAAACCCAGACTCAAGTCCAGCTACGATGCGGTGATCATCGGCGGCGGACTCCACAGTCTGGCCACCGCCTATTTTTTGGCCAAAGAGCATGGCATGACCCATGTCGCCATCATTGAGAAGCGCTTTATCGGATTCGGCGGAGCGGGGCGAAACACGGCCATCGTGCGCGCCAACCAGCGAACCCAGTACAACGTGCCCTTTTATAAGGAGGCGCTGGACCTTTGGCCGGTGCTCACCAAAGAGCTCGACTTCAATCTGATGTTCAACAACTGCGGCAATCTCAACCTCATGCACAGCGAAGCGGCCATGAAAGCCGCGCGCATGACCATCGCCACCGCCCAGTTTCACGGCGTGGAAAGCCATCTCATCGATGCCAAACAGGCCAAAGAGATGGTCCCCGCCCTCAATATCTCAGAAGATATCACCTTTCCCATCCACGGGGCCATGTATCATCCCCCCGGAGGCATCGTGCGCCATGACGCGGTCGTGTGGGGGCTGGCCAAAGGCTGCGCCAAACACGGGGTGCATATCCATCAGCACACCGAAGCCACGGGAATTCACACCGAAGGGGGCAAGATCACGGGCGTGGAAACCTCTCGCGGACGCATCAACACCCCGCGGGTGCTGGTATCTGCCGGCGGCTACAGCGCGGGGCTGAT
>JBJKSK010000094.1:0-5446 GCA_046704125.1 Desulfobacterales bacterium
ATCCAAGACGTTCCAGACGGCTTCGACGCCGGTACGAGTCTTGGATGAAAAGAGAATCAGACGCTCCGAGGGCTTGGAGAGAACCTTGGCGATGGCGGCCCGCTGACGCATCTGCTGGTTTTTGGAAAGTTTATCGGCCTTGGTGACCGCCAGCACCGCCGGCAGTCGGTAGCGCTGAAGCCAGGACAGCAAACGAAGTTCCTCCTCACCGGGCATTCGCCGAATGTCCACGATCAAAATGACGCCTCTCAGACAGGGCCTTTCCGACAGGTACGTTTCCACCATCGGCCCCCAGGCCGCCCGAATCTTGGTCGGGACTTTAGCATACCCGTATCCGGGCAAATCCACCAAAGAGAGGTTGCGGTTGACTATAAAAAAATTGATCAACTGGGTGCGTCCCGGGGTGTTGCTGGTCTTGACCAGGCGCCTTCGGTTGACCAGGGTGTTGATCATGGACGATTTGCCCACGTTGGACCGGCCGGCAAAGGCAAACTCGGGCAACTTGGGCGGGGGGTACTGGGCCGGCTTGACCGCACTGGTGACAAAATCGGCGGATTTTACGATCATAACAACATCCAATACCCTGCAAAGCCGCCTAACATTGACGCATTTCAAGATAGCGGCCCAGGCGATCGAGGCCTTCGGTGATGTTTTCCAGGGAGTTGGCATAGGAAAAGCGTAGATAACCTTCCCCGTTTTTCCCGAAGTCGATGCCTGGGGAGACCCCGATGTGGGCCTTTTCCAGGATGTCGAAAGCCAGCTGATAGGAATCTTGGGAAAGATGACCGGCGTTGGCAAAGACATAAAAAGCGCCGGTGGGCTCCACGGTGATGCCAAAGCCCAGCTGCTTGAGGCGGTCTATCATGTAGAGGCGCCGTTGGTTGTAAATGCGTTTCATCCGGGCCACGTCTTCACCGGCATGCTTGAGCGCGGCGACACCGGCTTTCTGGACCATGGAATTGGCCGAAATGAAAAAATTCTGCTGAATCTTTTGAATGGGCCGGATAAATTTCTTGGGGGCGATGAGATAGCCCAGGCGCAGCCCGGTCATGGCAAAGCACTTGGAAAAGCCGTTGAGGACAAAGGCGTGATCGGTGAATTCCAGTATGGAGTGCGCCTCGCCTTCGTAGACCAGACCGTGGTAGATTTCATCAGAAATGATGTAGGGGGAAAAGGAGGCGATACGCTTTATCCGCTGGGCCGACAAGAGATTTCCTGTGGGATTTGATGGCGAATTGATGAAAATGGCCTTGGTCTGTTTCGTCAGCTTCTCCTCGATGGCCTCGGGCCGATACTGAAAGCCATCGGATTCGTAGACGGGAACAGTGACCGGCACGCCTTGCATGAACTTAATGAAGTTGGGATAGCAGGCATAGTGGGGATCAGAGATGATTACGGAATCGCCTGCTTCCAGCAGGGCCGAAAACATGGCAAACATCAGCGGCGAGGTCCCGGAGCCGACGGCCACCTGCCCTGGATCGACGCAGACCCCGTAAGTTTCGTGATAATGCTGGCAGATGGCCTCGCGCAGCTCCAGCAGCCCAAGGCTGTGGGTGTAATGGGTGAACCCGTCTGCCAAGGCCTTGCAGGCCGCAGCCTTGACGCAGGCCGGCGTATCGAAATCCGGCTCTCCAACCTCCAGGTGAATGACATGGCATCCGGACTGCTCCATCTCGTGGGCCCGTTCAAGGACCTCCATGGCGATAAAGGGTGTCATCTCCCGCGTGCGGCAAGTGGTCATCGCTGATTCTCCAAAAAATATGGCCTAAGCTGTCAAACGACTTTGTTGAGCGGATATTCGATGATACCCTCGGCGCCGTGTTTGAGCAGCTCCGGAATCAAGTCCCGGACCACGTCTGTGCCGACCACCGACTCCACGGAAAACCAGTCGCTTTGATACAGGTGGGCTACCGTGGGGGCGTTGAGGCTAGGCAGCAGCGAAACGATTTTGGCCAGAGCCTTTTCCGGCACGTTCATCTTGAGCCCGACAAGTTTTTCGCCAAGCAGGGCGCCCTTGAGCAGCAGGGCGATTTGTTCGATCTTTTCGCGCTTGAAAGAGTCTTTCCACGCCTGATGATTTACGATCAATTGGGTGTTGGTCTGCATCAACTCGTGGATGATCCGCAGGCCGTGGGCCTTAATGGTGCTGCCGGTTTCCGTCACCTCCACGATGGCGTCGGCCAGCCCCGAGACCACCTTGGCTTCGGTGGCGCCCCAGGAAAATTCCACGGTCACATCCACGTTGCGATCCCTGAAATATCGTCTCGTAAACTCCACCAGTTCGGTGGCAATTTTTTTGCCCTGCAAATCTTCAGGCTGCCGGATGTCGGATTCAAAGGGAACCGCCAGCACCCAACGAGCCGGACGGGCGGAAACCTTGGAATAGATCAAGTCGGCCACCACATGAACATCGGAGTTGTTTTCAGCCACCCAGTCCTTGCCGGTCAACCCGGCGTCCAGGGTGCCGCTTTCCACGTAGCGAGACATCTCCTGAGCGCGGCAAATGGCGCATTCAATGCTTTGGTCGTTGATTTCCGGAAAATAGCTTCGGCCGTTTACATTGATCTTCCAGCCGGAGCGCTTGAACAAAGCGATGGTGGCATTCTGCAGGCTTCCCTTGGGAATGCCCAGCTTGAGTTGCCTTATCATGAACCGTAAACCTCCTTGGGGTCAAATACCGGTTGCCCGACGATCGTCACCCGGGATCCTTTCCCGACCTTTTGAAAGAAGCAGCTGCGGTAACCGGTGTGACAGGCTGCTCCGCCGACCTGTTCCACCTTGAGCAAGACCGTGTCGTTGTCGCAGTCCACAAATATTTCCTTCACCCGCTGCAAATGGCCCGAAGTTTTTCCCTTGACCCAAAGCCTCTGGCGGGAGCGGCTCCAAAACGTCGCCTCGCCGGTTTCCAAAGTGGTCTCCCACGCCTTTTGGTTCATGAAAGCAAGCATCAGCACCTCGCCGGTTTCATGGTCCTGGACGATGGCTGGCACCAGTCCGTCCATTTTGGAAAAATCGAGCTCAACCATCGGTTTTCAAAACCCTTTGCCGGTTCTGCAAAAATATTTTTTCCGAATCTTGGTAAAGACGGCCTCATTGTGACTATACGCCGCACCATAAACTGTGATAGCTAACGGGTAGCGGTGTCAATGTCAATTTATTTTTTTGTTCACGGCCGATTTCTTGCGCAAGTTGCCATTATCTGTTAGCCTTTCCGCGTTTGACCACCGAGCGTGCGCACGAACGGACCTGAAGACAACGTCTTGAATTCTGGCTTGGCCAGTAATAGGTTACCATGGCAAAACAAAAGAGCACTTCCCAGATTCTGAAAAAAAGAGCAAAAACCCCTCAGCGGGGTTGGGGGTCCGCGATTTTGAAGTGGATCCTCGGATTGGGCCTGTTGGCGACCGTGGCTGGGGTGTTGACCCTTGTGGCCATCTATTTTTACTTCAGCGAAGGGCTGCCCAAAATCGCTTCGCTGGCCGACTATCAACCCCCGGTCATCTCGACGGTGTATTCCGACGATGGCCAAAGAATCGGCGAATTTTTCAAGCAATGCCGCATCGTCATCCCCCTGTCCCAAATGCCTAAAGAGCTCAAAGAGGCCTTTATTGCCGCCGAAGATTCCCGATTTTACACCCACCCGGGAATCGATCTTTTCAGCATCCTGCGTGCGATGTTTAAAAACATCGAGGCGGGCACCATCGTCCAAGGCGGCAGCACCATCACCCAGCAAGTCACCAAGACTTTTTTTCTGAGTCCGAAACGCAGTTATGTGCGAAAAATCCGCGAGGCGATCCTGGCCTATCGCATCGACCGGACCTTTTCCAAAGACCAGGTCCTGTACCTGTACCTCAACCAGATTTATCTGGGCCACGGAGCCTACGGGGTAGAGGCCGCGGCGGAAAACTACTTCGGGGAAAAGGCCTCCGAACTGACTTTGGCCCAATGCGCCATCCTGGCCGGCCTGCCACAGGCCCCCAGCCGCTATTCCCCGTTTAACCACCCCGATTTGGCCAGGGAAAGACAGGCCTACGTGCTCAAACGAATGGTGGTCGACGGCTACATCTCCCAAGAGCAAGCCACCAAGGCCCTGAACACCCCGCTGGACCTCAAACCCAGTAGCGACCGGCACATCGAGAAGGTGCCCACTTACACCGAAGAGGTTCGCCGGTACGTAGAGCGAAAATACGGCGCGAATGCCCTTTACAACCAGGGTCTTCAAATCTATACCGCCGTAAATATCGACATGCAAAAGGCCGCCCGGGAAGCCGTGCACACAGGGCTGGCCGATCTGGACAAGCGGGAGGGGTACCGGGGCCCGTTGCAGCATCTGGCTGCCGGAGCCATCAATGACTTTTGCCAATCCCTGGCTCAGAATCCGAAAAACGGGCCTTTGGCCCAAGGCCGCATCGTTCAGGGCGTGGTCATCGGTATAAACAACAAGGCCCAGCGCGCCAACATCCGCATGGGAGCCGGCCGAGGCTATCTCGACATTCAAGACATGAGATGGGCCAGCGCCGGACGCCGGATCGGCCAGGTACTCAAGGTGGGAGACGTTATCCTGGTCCGGCTCAAGGAAAAGGCGAAATCGGACGTGTGGGCCCTTTCCCTGGAACAGGTTCCCAAGGTGCAGGCGGCGCTGCTGTGCATCGCCTCGGGAACCGGCCAGGTCAAGGCCATGATCGGGGGAAACGGCTATAGCGACAACCACTTCAACCGAGCCCTCCAGTCGCGGCGCCAGCCCGGTTCGGCTTTCAAACCGGTGATCTATGCCGCGGCGATAGACAAGGGATACACCCCGGTGTCGGTGATCATCGACTCGCCCATCATCTTTGCCGGCGTCCAGGGGGAAAAGGCCTGGAAACCGAAAAATTACGAAGACAAATTCCTGGGTCCGACACTGTTTCGAGATGCACTGGCCTATTCCAGAAACGTCGTCACGATCAAAATACTTCAAAACATCGGCATCGACTATGTCGTAGGCTATGCCCGAAAGCTGGGAATCACCTCGACTCTGAATCGTAATCTCTCACTGGCCTTGGGCTCCTCAGGCCTCTCTTTGATGGAGTTGACCCAAGCCTATTCGGTGTTTAACAATTTGGGGGAGCGCATCAAACCCGTGTTCATCACGAAAATTGTCGATCGCAACGGCAACGTCCTCCAGCAGTCCGAACCCAACCCGGAAAGAGTCATCTCCAAATCCACCGCTTACATCATGACCAGCTTGCTGCAAAGCGTGGTCGAGGAGGGCACCGGCCGGCGGGTCCTGTCGCTGAAGCGGCCGGCAGCCGGAAAAACCGGTACGACCAATGATTTTCGCGACGCCTGGTTCATCGGCTACACGCCGGAGTTTACCACCGGTGTATGGGTGGGCTTCGATAACGAGAAATCACTGGGATGGGGAGAAACCGGGGCCCGTGCGGCCAGCCCCATATGGCTGGATTTC
>JBJKSK010000095.1:0-5373 GCA_046704125.1 Desulfobacterales bacterium
TTTGTAGATTTCAAGTCTTTCGGCCATCATATCCTCCTTTGCGTTAACAACAATGATTTCAGCTATCCTTGCAAGATTGGGAAGCCGCAACGGTTGTCGGCGCGTTTTCCCCGTGAAAAAAAGCAGAGGTTACCAGTTTTCCCCAAGCAGCTCGAAATGAGCCTTCGGATGGGCACAGGCCGGGCAGTTTTCCGGCGCCTCGGTTCCCTCGTACAGAAAGCCGCAGTTTCTGCATCGCCAGACTACCTTTTGGGCCCGCTTGAACACCCGGCCGGCATCGATGTTGGCGGCCAGATCCCGATATCGCTTCTCGTGCTGTCTTTCCGCCACCGCGACAAATTCAAAGATCATGGCGACGTCTTCAAAACCCTCCTGGCGAGCCACCTTGGCAAATCCGGGGTACATCTCGGTTTGCTCGTAGTGCTCGCCTGCGGCGGCCGCCTTGAGGTTTTCCACGGTGGTTCCGATCACACCGGCGGGAAAGGCACCGACGATCTGGACCTCGCCGCCTTCCAGAAACTTGAAAAACCGTTTCGCATGCTCTTTTTCTTGGTTGGCCGTTTCCTCAAAAATGTCTGCAATCTGCACGTAACCGTCTTTTTTCGCCTGGCCGGCAAAATAGGTATAACGGTTTCGAGCCTGGGATTCTCCGGCAAAAGCCGTCAGCAAATTCTTCTCAGTCTGCGTTCCCTTTAGTCTTCCCACAGTTTCCTCCTTAAATTTTGGATGTTTTCAAATGGATTCATGGCACCGATGGCACCTCCGAGTCACGGCGGCGCCGGCCTCGAATCAGTCACGTTCCACAGCCCCTTTTTGATGTGGGACTGTTTTTCCCTTTCGGCAACCTGTTTAATCTTGTAAGCCGAGTCGCGCAGGATGCCATAAAGAATGCCGCACCCGGTATCTTCACGGGCCGCATCCCCTTGGTCGGCGAGCCGAATCATTTCATCGGCCAGCTTCAGGGTCCTTTGGATATTTTTATCACATCGCCGCAAGAGCCACGCTTCTCCGAAAAAGGCTTGAATCGCAATGGGAGCCACCGGCCGGCAGAAATTTCCGCGATCACTCACGACCACCGGCGGCGCCGCCAAATCAAACTCAGCAATATTCTATCAAGATCTGTGCCAGACGGAGAAACATCGCTAACAAAAGCCGATAAAGGGGTGCCTGGGCGGCTTTGAATCCGTATCAGACAGGCAGCAGGCGATTTCCGCACCTTGTTCCGAGACACTAAAACCCGGTCCTCACCCATCTGGACCAGGGTCCATAGAACACTCAACCTGCTGAAACCATAAAATATAAATCCAAACCTACTGTATCGGGATCGGCTTATGAGACACTTTTGTATCATGCGACAACCGGCGACTCAAGCACTTTCCTGCTTCGCCCCCGTGTTGACGCCGCCCCCAACCATCCTTAGTGTCAGATTATCGGAAATGATGGCGCGCGACGACTCTGCAATTTTAGGCCTTCTGGGTTGCGGGCTCAGCCAGCCTTGCCTCCCCACTACTCCATCAGGTTGCCACGCCAACACGCCAATTCTCAACCTGTGGGCATGATAATTGCGTTAATTTTTGTTGAGGCATCGGACGCCTTCATTCACCAAAGGAGAAACACCATGATGAAACTCAATGAAATCCGAAAAAATAGCGAGCTTCTCAACGCCATCGACTGGGACATGACCCCGGAAGAGGCCGTGCGGCTATACCTGGAATGGGGCAACAACTGGGCCAGGGGAAATTACGTGATCCGCTCCAAAGACGACGTGGCCCACTATTTCGTCGTCAACACCTGGGGGAAAAAACCCCTGGTTTATCTGATCCGCCGCAACTCCGAGGAGGCCGTCGAACTGGCTGAAATCGAGCTTCCCGAAGAGGTAAAAAACGACTTTCTGGAATCCATCGGGCACAACAAGGGCGTATATGCCATCCAAGGCGGTGTTCGCCGCTGGCTCAAGAGACAGCTCTACGACGCCTGATGTTACAGTTCTTCGGGAATAAAGGCGGTGACCGAATCGATATCGGTCGCATCGCCAAAAAGCATCACCAAGCGATCCAAGCCCAGAGCGTTTCCAGCGCTGGGCGGCAGGTATGCCAGCGCGGATAGAAATTTTTCGGGCATGGGATACGGATCTTTGCCCATATGGCGGCGAAGTGCCCGTTCGGCTTCGAAACGGCTGCGCTGTTCGTGTGTATCGGTCAGTTCGGAAAACGCATTGCACAGCTCCATACCCGCGATGTATAGCTCAAAGCGCTCGGCCACCTCGGGCTGTCCGGGCTTTTTTCTGGCCAGGGCGCCGCAAGATGCCGGATAATCATAGAGAAACGCCGGTTTGGCCAGACCCAACTTCGGCTCTACCTGCAGACCGATCACCTCGTCGAAACGCCCGGTCGCCAGTGCCTGTTCCAGGGATATTTGGCTATAGCAGGTAAAGGCCTCGGCCACGGTAAGCCGATCCCAAGGCTTTTCCAGTCGGATGCGCCGGTTTTGATAGATTATGGCCCCGGCCGTGTCTAAAGACCGGGCCACATGCCGGATCAGATCTTCGGTCTCGGACATCAGGTCCTTATAGTCACAACCAGCGGCATACCATTCCAGCAGGCTAAACTCCGGCAGGTGCCGCCTGCCACGCTCTTTGCTTCGAAAACAGCGGCAGATCTGGAACAATCTGGGATAGCCGGCGGAAAGCAGCCGTTTCATGCAAAGCTCTGGAGAGGTCTGCAGATACCAATCGCCGGAAGGCTCGGCATCGATGTGGACCTCGGGCGCTGGAGCTGGAATCCGCACCGGGGTTTCCACCTCCAGGTAATCCCGATCGCCAAAAAAGGCGCGCACGGCCCTCAAGATCCTGGCCCGTGTAATCAGATGCGTTCTGATATTCGACTGCCGCCAGCCTGGTGCCGTCATCGGTCTTGCTCCGTATCATCCACGAAGCCCTCCCGCGGTTGTCCGGCACCGCTTTGCCGCGTCAAGGTTTCCGGGTCCCAGGCCGCCTGCCTGGACATTTCCTGCATACGCCATTTGCAAACGCCTCGGCTGCACACCGGGCAATCCGAATCGATGCACGGATCCAGGTGAATCAAGGCGCTGGCCCTGCCCTGAAAATGACCCACGAGGTTTGCCTCCAGGATCTTGGCCTCCCCGTGAGCCTGTTCCAGGGAATAATCCCGGGGAAGGATCAGATGCAGATCCAGATGGATGAAATTTCCCGACCGCCAGGCCCGGAGCTGATGCACATCGATCCAGGCCGGCCGCCTGCAGGAAGCCAGCAGCCGGGCCACATCAGTCAGCAGCTCCGGGTCCGATGCATCCATCAGACCGGCAAAGGATTCGTGAACCAACCTGGCACCGGTGGCCACGATATTGAGCCCCACCAGACAGGCCACGGCACCGTCAAGCCAGAGCCATCCGGTGAACAGGACCAGCACCAGCCCCAGCAGCACGCCTGCCGAGGTGTAGACGTCGGTGAGGACATGTTTCCCATCGGCCACCAGAATCAACGACTCGCTCCTCCGACCGGCTTTTATCAGGCCGATGCCCAGGCCCAGGTTGATGACTCCGGCCCCCAAAAGCAGCATGAGTCCCTCGTCGAGTTTAACCAGGGCCATGGGATGAAGGAGGCGCTCGACGCCGGTCTTAAAGATGCCCAAAGCGGCCAAAATGATCAGGGCACCTTCGAAACCGGCGGAAAAATACTCGATCTTTCCATGCCCATAAGGATGGCTGGCATCCGGGGGTTTAGCGGCCAGAAAAATGCTGTATAGGGCAAACCCGCTGGCCACCACGTTGATGATGGATTCCAGCGCATCTGAAAAAATCGCCGAGGAACCTGTGAGCTGATAGGCGTAAAATTTACCCGCCATCAACAAGGCCCCCACCCCCAGCGAGCAGGCAATGGCCACTAGCCGGATCTTGAGATGCCCGGCTTCGGGTTGGTGATTATCGGTCATTTTTTCATGAAATCGCGCACCAGGAATCGATCCGTGCGCCGATCCTGAAGAAAGGCCATGTCAAACATCGCCGGCCGGCTCGATTCGTACCAGTCGGTGCCGATATCCCGGCACGCATCACAGGCCCTGCGGGGGATGTGAACCGCCAGGATATGATGGCCGCGATCCGAAGTGGAATCGATCCGCCAGGACCCGCTGCAATCCGGACAGACCCGCAGGGTCTCTTTTTGCTTTTCGAGGATGTTGTCCGTATCATAATAGAGGCTCCGGTTCCGATCGGCGTATGCTCGTCCCCCCCGCGCCAGGGCTTCGCGCTTTTCCCGCTGCCCCCAGACTGCCAGGGTCTCGTCTCCCAGGCGTTTGATCCAATCGGTGACCTCGTGTGTCTGGCGGATTGCCTCCGGATCGTAGCCGGGCTCTCGCACCTTGGAATAGTCGAGGCCGGCCATGGCCAGAATGATTCCCGCATTCACATAGGGAAGCGCGCCTTCAATGGCATAACCGCCTTCCAGCACGGCGATGTCGGCCTTGAGCAGCGTGGTGAGATCCGCATAGCCCCTGGCGGAAAAATTCATGTGGGTCAAGGGATCCGTGTAATGGTTGTCCTGGCCGGCGGAGTTGACGATGATCTCCGGCTTGAAATCCCCGAGAATCGGCATCACGATCTCTTTCACGGCATATAGGAAGCCCTCCTCGGAGGTTCTGGGCGGAAGCGGCAAGTTGATGGTGGTGCCCAAAGCCGTCGGGCCGCCCTGCTCGTTGAAAAACCCGGAGCCCGGGTACAGCGTGCGCCCGTCCTGGTGCATGGAGATAAACAGCGTGTCCGGATCATGCCAGTAGATGTCCTGCGTTCCATCGCCGTGGTGGCAGTCGGTGTCCACGATGGCCACCTTTCGGATGCCGTAGGCCTGGCGGAGATATTCGATCATCACCGCCTCGATGTTGATGTTGCAAAACCCCCGGGCGCCGTGAACCACCCGCATGGCATGATGCCCGGGCGGCCGCACCAGGGCAAAGCCTCTCTGCACCTCGCCATCGAGCACGGCCATGCCGATGGTCTTGGCTCCGCCGGCACTGATGAAGTGGCTCTCGGTGGTCACCGACCAGACATCGGGCACGCAGAAATGGGTGCGCTGGATGTCTTTGATGGTTACCAGATCCGGTTTATATTCCTGGATGCCCTCGATGTCGAAGATGCCTTCTTCGATAACCTGATCCTGGGTATAAAGCAGGCGCTCTTCCCGCTCGGGGTGTGTCGGGCTGATGGACCAATCGAAAGCCGGGAAAAAAACAAGCCCGATCTTGTGGGCGGCACGCAGCATGGCAACTCCTCTAGCTTCTTTGGGACATTTTTTCGACCAGCGAATCGTAGCCGTGGATCAGCCCCGGTTTCACCTGCACCCGGACCCGGATGTTTTGCCCG
>JBJKSK010000096.1:0-7371 GCA_046704125.1 Desulfobacterales bacterium
CGATACGCTGCAGCCCAGATCCTTGGCCATGGCGTCGACGAGGGCATAGCTTTCCGGGTGCACGGCGCTGGCATCCAGCCGGTTTTGGCCATCGGGGATCCTGAGAAACCCGGCGCACTGCTCAAAGGCCTTGGGACCCAATCGGGACACGGTTCGAAGCGACTGGCGGGTCAGAAAGGGGCCGTTGACGTTTCGGTGGGCCACGATGTTTTTGGCCAGCTGCGGTCCCAGGCCCGAGACATAGCTCAGCAGCTGGGCGCTTGCCCGGTTCACGTCGACTCCCACGCCATTGACGCAGCTGACCACTACATCATCGAGAGCCTGTTTTAACGCGTTTTGATCCACGTCGTGCTGGTACTGGCCTACGCCGATGGACTTGGCATCAATTTTGACCAGCTCGGATAGCGGATCCATCAACCGGCGGCCGATGGACACCGCCCCGCGCACGGTCAGATCGTGGTCCGGAAATTCCTCACGGGCGGTTTCCGTGGCCGAATAAATCGAGGCGCCGCTTACATTGACCATGACCACGGGCACCGGATCGGGAAAGGGCAGGGCGCGTATAAAGGCTTCGGTTTCCCGGCCCGCGGTGCCGTTTCCGACGGCGATGGCCTCGATGGCAAATTCCCGGCACAGATCGAGCACTTTGCCGCCGGCGGCCAAAGTCTGGGGCTGGCCCAGGTGGGGATAGATGGTGTCGTTGTGAAGCAGTTTGGCCTGCCGGTCCAGGCAGACTATCTTACAGCCGGTGCGAAACCCCGGATCCACCCCCATCACCCGTTTGGCCCCCAGCGGGGGGGCCAGCAGCAGCTGGCGCAGATTGTCGGCAAACACCCTGATGGCTTCAGCATCGGCGCGTTGTTTGGTAGCCAGGCGAATCTCGGTTTCCATGGACCGGGACAGCAGGCGCCTGTAGGCATCCTCGGTGGCCATGCCCACCTGGCGGGAATCGGCGCCGGATCCGGTGACAAACAGCGCGGCCAATATCGGCAGGGCCTGGGCCTCTTCCGGCAGGACGCTCAAATTGAGCATATCCTCTTTTTCCCCCCGGCGCATGGCCAGGATCCGGTGGGACGGCGCCGTGGCCGCCGGCTCGCTCCAGTCGAAGTAATCTTTGTACTTGGCCCCTTCGATTTCCTTTCCGGCGGCCACCTGGCTTCGGAAAACCGCCTTTTCGGCAAAGAACCGGCGCAGCCGGGTCCGGGCCTCGGCGTCTTCGTTGATGATCTCGGCGATGATGTCGCGGGCGCCGGAAAGCGCATCGGCCACGGTTTCAACGCCCTTTTCCCGGTCCAGAAAATCTTTGGCGGTTTCTTCCGGATCGATGCCGGTCTGGGCAAAAACCTGCCGGGCCAAAGGCTCCAGCCCTTTTTCCATGGCTATGGTGGCCCGGGTGCGGCGCTTGGGCCGGTAGGGCAGGTAGATGTCTTCGAGTGCCGCCAGGGTGTCGGCGGCTTCCACGCGTTGCTGCAGGGCATCGGTGAGGTGGCCGTGCTGCTGCATGGAAGCCAGAATCGTCTGGCGGCGGCTGTCGAGTTCCGCCAGTTGGTGGAGACGATCCCGGATGGTGATAATGACCACCTCGTCGAGGCTTTCCGTGGCCTCTTTGCGGTAGCGGGCGATAAATGGCACCGTCGCCCCTTGGCTTATCAGGGCCGCCACCGTGCCGACCTGGGAAGTTTTCAGGCCCAGTTCCGTTGCGGTCTTTTCAATGTGAATTGTGTCCATGGGTCTTTTGTCCCTCTTTTTTGGCTGTCCTGCGGCCTTTTAGGCCCCCGATCCGTTCTTGTCAAGGGCTGCGAATCGACAATTTCCGGCATTCGGGGGGGCCGGCCCGGTGTCAGTGAAACACCGAAAACACATCCTTTAAGGCATCGGACAGCTGTGCCTTGACCCGGTCCCAGGGGCTTGGCGGCCCATACGCAGCCCGGGAAAACCGCACCTGCCAAGTGCCGGAAAAAACGGTGCCGTCCTGGCTGTAGTTGTGGCTTAACTCGCGCAGGGGAAGCATGACGATGGCTTCGTACCTGACAGAGGCCCGGTCCCGGACAAAGGTGTCGGTCTTGAGGCTTTGGCCCTGAATCCACTTTCGCCCGTAGTACGTGAGCAATGTGGCGATGGCACTGTTTCTGGCATCCAGCTGCAACTGGGTGGAGGATTTTGTCGAGGCCTGCCCGGAGACGGCAACGGTTTGCCAGTTCACCCCCGCCAGATCGGAGCTGTCGGCCGGCCACATGGCCAGACGCGTTCGGCAGATGACATTTTGGCAGGTTTCGACGGTAAATTGCGCCCAAAAGGGCCGGGGCGCGGTTTCGGCACCGCCCCGATGAGCCCAAGACAAGGCCACCAGACACAGGGCCAGCCAGCGGTAACGGGTAGAGAAAATCATGGTGCATTTTCCTAAAGTTTTTACTTGGCCATACCGATTTAACATAAAACGGCCGCTTTTGCATCGGATTCTACCTAAGGCGCACTATGCCCGCAAGGCTGCAGGCTGTAGTCTATTAGACTGTAGAAGGAAATCATTTGTAAAATCTCTGGAACGATTTCTTGTTTTTTTAGCAGGGTTTCAGGAGTAAGGCACTAAACGGGTCCATCCACGCTTTCAATCGAGGAATTGCGATGAAACCTATTTGCTTGGCCGCGGTCATGCTTTTGCTGCTTTTGGGCGGGATCTCCGGGTGCACGAACAGCTACGAAACATTTTACTATCGCAGCCGGGTTCAATCCGATGCCCATCTGATTCCAGGGCTCGAAGCCCAGGAATCGGAAAACCAGATCAAGATCAGCGTCCAGGGAGAAGGGATTGAACCGGCGAGCGGGTCTCTGGCCCAGCGTCAGATGCTTGGCGAACGGGCGGCGGTCATCGACGGCTACCGGAAACTGGCCGAACAACTTGTGGGAGTCATGATCCGGGCTCATTCGAAAGATGCCCGAAACGGCCTCACTTCAGACGAGATCTCAACGGAAACCAGCGCTTATCTGCGCGGGGCCCAGGTCAGCCATGTAACCTACCAGGAAGGCATGGTCCTGGTCGATGTGACGGTTTACATTGAACCCCGCCACAATAGCTTCCAACCCCTGATCCACCTCAACCCGTTTTCCGAAGATTAACGTCTCTTTCCCGCCTTCTATCCTTGCCCGTTTACCTCACGCGGTTTCCCCATTTTCCTTGAAAGAACCCCCCGTTCGTGTATGATGCCCCGAAAGATCACAGCCTTGGGCCTTTTTTAAATTCCGGATCCCGGATGGAAAAACTTTCGGCGACGGTTTGAAACCTCAATCTTAGGATGCCCCATGCTTGTTCCTGTCATTCTTGCCGGAGGCACCGGCACCCGGCTTTGGCCCCTTTCCAGGGATTTGTATCCCAAGCAACTGCTAAACCTGGTGGGAACCGACACCTTGCTTCAGAGCACGGTGCTCAGGTTCTCGGGACTCGAAGACGTTTCGATGCCCGTGGTGATCTGCAACGATCACCAGCGCTTCATGGTGGCAGAACAGCTTAGAGCCATCGATGCCGGCCCGGCGTCCATCATCCTGGAACCGGTCGGTCGAAACACGGCGCCGGCCGTGGCCGTGGCCGCCTTGACCGCCTTGGCCCGGGATCCCGAGGCGACCTTGTTGATTTTGCCGGCTGATCATCACATCCAGGATAAGATAGCCTTCCAACGCACGGTGAGAGTCGGACAGCGCTATGCCGAGCACGGCTATCTCATCACCTTTGGGATCGTCGCCCACGCTCCGGAAACCGGCTACGGCTATATTCGAAGGGGTGCCACGGTTTCCGCGGGAAGCGACGATGGAAAAGAGCCAGAGGCCCCGGTGGTGGTGTATGCCATCGCGGAGTTTGTGGAAAAACCGGACCTGGAAACGGCCCGCAGATACCTGGATTCCGGAGACTATTTCTGGAACAGCGGGATGTTCATGTTTCAGGCGGCCCGGGTGCTTGAGGAACTCAACACCTTTGTGCCTGAAATGGTTGCCTCCTGTCAGGCGGCGGTTGCTTCAGGCCAGAAAGACCTGGATTTTTTCCGGCTTGGAAAAGAAGATTTTGCGGCATGCCCGGCCGATTCCATAGATTATGCCGTCATGGAGCACACCGATTCCGGGGCCATGGTTCCCTTCGGGGCCGGCTGGAGCGATCTGGGCTCCTGGGAGGCGTTGTGGCAGGCGGGGCAAAAAGACGGCGCGGGAAACGTGATCAAGGGCGATGTCCTGGTCCACGAGGTGAAAAATTCCTATCTGCATGCCACGGGGCGGTTGATTGCCGCCGTCGGGCTTTCGGATCATATCGTGGTGGAAACAGCCGACGCGGTGGTGATTTCGCCCATGGACCGGGTCCAGGAGATCAAGACCATCGTGGACCGGCTCAAACGGGAAGGACGCGTCGAATCCTTTTCCCACCGGAAGGTCTACCGGCCCTGGGGCAGCCAGGAATCCATCGACGACTCCGAGCGCTTTCAGGTCAAGCGGATCACGCTGCGGCCCGGCGCCCGGATTTCCCGCCAGAAGCATTTCAACCGGGCGGAACACTGGGTGGTGGTCCGGGGAACGGCACTCGTTACCCGGGGCGAGGAGCAGTTTATCCTGAAAGAGGACGAATCGGCCTACATTCCCGTAGGCGTCGTCCACCGGATCGAAAACCCGGGGAAAATACCCCTGGAGATTATCGAGGTCCGCACGGGAAGCTACATCGAAGAAGATGACATCGTGCGGTTTCAGGACGATTACGGCCGATGACGACCACTTCGAAGCGGCCGGAAAAAGCCGAGAATCCAACGCGAAGGGCCATGTCCGGCCGGCAAGACCCGCGCCCGTCCAAGACGCCGCACTTGCTCGTCGTGGGCGGGGCGGGATATATCGGCTCTCACATGGTGGCCCTCCTGCTGGAGCATGGCTATCGGGTCGTGGTCTTGGATGACCTTTCCACCGGGCACCGGGAATTGCTGCCAGGGGGCGAATTTGTAGAGGGAAGCCTTGGCGACGTAAAGCTTCTCGACAACCTGTTCGGCTCGCCAAAAATCGATGCGGTCATGCATTTTGCCGCCTTTTCCCTGGTGGGCGAATCGGTTCAGCATCCTTTAAAGTACTATCGAAACAACCTGGCCATGACCACGGCGCTGATCGAGGCGATGATCCGCCATGGGGTCAAGCGATTTATCTTTTCCTCGACGGCCGCCGTTTACGGGGAACCCGATCAAGTGCCCATTTCCGAAGACCACCCGTTGCGGCCCACCAATCCGTATGGAGTGACCAAGGCCGCTGTCGAGCGGATGCTGTCTGACTGCGAGGCCGCCTACGGGCTGCGCCATGTCAGTCTTCGGTATTTTAACGCGGCGGGGGCTCATGTGTCCGGGAAAATCGGGGAGCGGCACCGGCCCGAGTCCCATCTGATTCCCCTGATTCTGCAGGTGGCCGCCGGAAAACGGGAACAGATCCAGGTGTTTGGCACCGACTATAAAACGCAGGACGGGACCTGTATCCGCGATTACGTCCATGTCTCCGACCTGGCCGCCGCCCACCTGCTTAGCCTCGACTGGCTGCTTTCCGGCGGATCCAACCAGGTGTTTAATCTGGGCAACAGCAAAGGCTATTCCGTACAATCGGTGATCGAGACCGCCTGCCGGGTCACGGGCAAAACGATCCCTGTTGTCGACGCGCCCCGGCGGCCCGGGGACCCCGCGGTGCTGGTGGCCGATTCCGCAAAGATCCGCAAACAGCTCGGGTGGAAGCCGGTGTTTGAAAATCTGGATACCATCATCGACACCGCCTGGCGCTGGCACCGCCGCGAAGCCGGCTTAAAATGAATCTTTAACGCGACGGCTAATCAGCCCACGCCACGTTGCACTTGCGGATAAAATCAGAGGGGTTGTAAGACAGCTTGGCCTTGCGCAGGCCCTGGTCTCCCAGATCCTGCTCGCGGTTGACAAGCCGGCGGCCGGAGCCCGCTGTCTTGAGAAACATCTGGTTGATGGCCTGGTAGGCTCCCCTGTAGTCGGGATTGGCCTTTTCGAAATGAATCAGGAGCGTGTCCTCACCGAAGGTTTCAGCCACGGTATAGGCCACCAGGTTGCCTTCGGAGACGATCGCGCCGCCGGTGATATTTTCCAGTTGGTCCCAGTGTTGAAGGACCCTGTCAATCGCCAGGTTTTCAGCGGCCAGCGTCTTTGAATTTTCACAGTCTCGCCAGGTACACCAGTCGGCCTGCATGGCCAGGGCTTGCTCGATCATCTCCGGGCCAAAGGACTGATAGACATGATCGTATTTTTTTAAAAATTGGTTGAGCAGGTTTTTTTTCTTATGAAACCGGTTTCCCTTCAGTTCCACGAGTTCGGGGACCTCGTAGAGATAATCCCAGTCGTCTCTGGCTTCGTCAATGACGATACGCTCCTGAAACCGAGCTTTCCAGACGGCGGCAAGCGGCTCGGGGACTCTGACCAGACCAGGAGACGGGTCAGGCAGGGCTTCCAGCCGGCTTGGCCAGTCGACCGACTGCCAATCGCCCACCGGAGCCCAGTAGCACAGCCGGGGAATACTCTGGCGGATCCAGACCAGGTTGTCGTCGAAGGCCCAACTCAGGCCGTAGCCCGGCCCCCAGCCCCAAAGGTTGATAAAGCTGTAGTCTGAAGCAGGCAGCGGGCAGCGCGCCAGACGATTCAGATAATCATGTTGCCGATCTAGTGAAATCGGCTCGAAGAAAATGGGCATGATGGAATTATTTCAATAAGGGTTGGCATCGATTGCGGTCATTTGTCGACGTAATCGCCCCGCGCGAAGCGAAACTGTTCCAACTGAGCCGCCAGGCGGATCTGCTGAACGATTTTTACCAGCTGGGGGTCCGATGTGCTGGAAAGGGTTTGACCGGTCGCTTCGGCTTCACGGACCAGGGAAGCAAGGGTGGGTTCGATGGATTTAAGCGATTTTGTGCCGTCGGCGATATCTTTGGCATAGCTGTCCAGCAGGTCCAGGGTCTGCTGGAGCCTGGCGATAGACGCCGACTGTCCGTCAGATGGCGTTTGCACGGCAGCCACGGGCATGCCGGCCTCAAGTTCGGGCAGCGAGCCTTCAGAAGCGGTTTGGCCCGCCGGGGCGGGCGAATCGATGCGCTGCAGGAATATGTCGCCGAAAGCGGTTCCGGGCGCCGATGGCTTACCCGGCTTGCCCCCGGGCGACGGCGGTGCCGGATTTGGGATATTTTCGATTTTCATTGTATTCTACAACATACGTCAGCCTAAACACCGTGTCAAAGCAAAAAAAGCCTGGCGGCCGTCGGATTTCAACATGGCTTGACAACGCATGCCAATCCCCATAGGTTCAAACGACGGCATGACTTCAAGCGCCAACGCCCTATCTGAAAAAGGGCCGCAAGCA
>JBJKSK010000097.1:0-3243 GCA_046704125.1 Desulfobacterales bacterium
TCACCGATGCCCGGGCCGGGCTTTCGGCCATCGATTATCTGTGCAGGCACCAGGCGGGCCGTGCCGGCTTCATTCCCTTGACCCCAAGCCGAAGCCCCTGCCCCGTGCATGTTCCAGGTGGAGGCCAACGGCTTTTGGATCACCTGAAAGTTCATGCGCCCTATTTTGCCTTGGCCGAAATGCTCATCGGTCACGTGCAGGTCACCGACGCGCTGCCGGCACCCGACAGCCAGCCGGAGGCAGGCACCAGCATGGTCACCCTCCGGGGCGACATATTGACTGAGCAGGGTGTTTTGGTCGGCGGAAGCCAAGATCCGGGTTTAGGCATCAGCGCCAGGAAGCAAGAACTTCGAATTCTGGAAAAGCAGGTCAAGACACTGGATGCTCAAATGGAAAACGCCCGGCAGGTCCGACAAGCCCTTGAAAATGAGGTGCACGCCGTAGAACATGGCCTCCAACGAAGCATTCAAGACAGCCAGCAACTCCAGGCCCAGCAAACCGAAGCTGACAAGGCTATCTTCCAAGCCGCCGAGAAACTCAAACATGCCCGGAAAATCCTTGAAATCACCGAACTGGAACAGGAGCAGTTGTACGGGGAAGAAAGTGACATCGATGCCGAAGTAACCGATTCCATCCAACGCCTGGAGACCATCCGCGCTGAAGTCAAGGCCGCCCAGAAAAGCCTTAATGAGGCCACGGAAAACGTCGCCGAACAATCCCGCCAGTTGGAATCGGTCAAAGGACGGATTCAGAATCTGAAAATAGAACAGACAGCGCTGAAAGCCCGAGTCGAAAGCTGCACTCAGACCTTGCGGCGCCTGGAGGCGTTTGCGGCCGACGGCACCCAGAGGCTTGGACAGGTGACCCAAGACATCCAGACCAAGGGGCGGCGCCTGGCCGGTACCGAGGAAAAAATCAACGCCGGCCAGCGGCAGCTTGCCGGCGACTGTGACAGACTGGATCAATTGTCGGTTTCCCTTGCCGCCTGCGAGGCCGATTACCGACAAATCGCAACGGCCCTGGCGGCAAACGACCAGGAGCGCAACCGGCTAAAGCAAGCTCGGGAAACGACCCGGGAACAGCTGCAGCGCGCAAAAATCGATCAGTCTCAGATCCGGCTGCAACTGGAAAACATCTCAGGACGCATCCAGGAGCGGTACGGCAAACCGCTTGAGGCGCTCACTTTTGCCGCTGACACGGCGTCTGCAGACCCCCAGCATCTTGAGCAAGAGCTTTCCAAACTCCGCCAGCGACTGTCTGAACTGGGTGAAGTCAACCTCGGAGCCATCCAGGAATGCCAGCAACTTGGCGATCGGAGCCGCTTTCTCGAAAGCCAGCACCAGGACCTGGTCAAGGCCATCGAAGACCTGCATAAGGTGATCCGCAAGATCAACCGGATTTCTCAGCAGCGGTTCATGGAGACCTTTTTCCAGATCAACGAAAAACTGTCCGAGATCTTTCCCCGGCTGTTTAGCGGCGGCCGGGCCGAACTGGTGCTCACAGAGCCGGACAAGCCCTTGGAAACCGGGGTGGAGTTGATGATTCATCCGCATGGGAAGAAACTCACCCGGCTAAGCCTCCTGTCTGGTGGTGAAAAGGCCTTGTCGGCCATCGCCTTCATATTGTCCATTTTCCTCATCAAACCGGCCTCCTTTTGCCTGCTCGACGAGATCGACGCTCCACTGGATGATGCCAGCGTGCACCGGTTCAATGAACTGCTCCGGATGATCGGTCAGCAGTCCCAGATCATCATGGTCACCCACAACAAACGCAGCATGGAGTTTGCCGACACTCTTTTTGGTGTCACCATGGAACAGCGCGGGCTCTCCAGAGTCGTATCGGTCAACCTGAATCGAAATTGACGACCTTCCATTTATCATTTAGGATCCACCATTTATCGTTTACCCGAAAACTCCCCTCAAGAGGAACACCATGGCCTTCAAATGGTTTAAGAAAGATCCCGAATCACGCCAAGAATCAACCGATGCAGCGCTCGAGCCAATCAAACAGCCAATCGGTGCCGCTACCTCAGATGCCTCCGGCGCCCCGGCCAGTAACACCGCTGATGGTATTTTTCACCGGCTGAAAAAAGGGCTGGCCAAGACCCGGCAGATTCTGACCACCGATATCGACGACCTGTTTAGCGGAAGAAAATCGGTGGACGCCGATTTGCTGGCAGATCTGGAAGAACTGCTGATCACATCGGACATCGGAGTGGAAACCACCATGGAACTCATGGACAAAATCAGCGCCAAAGCCGCCAAGCTCTCGACAGCCACCCAGCTCAAAGAGCTGCTCAAAAATGAGATTCGGGGCTTTCTCGCCACCGGGACCCCGGCTACACCCGCGCCGGTTTCCGGACCCCGGGTCATCATGGTGGTCGGGGTAAACGGGGTCGGAAAAACCACGACCATCGGCAAGCTCGCATCGCGTTTTGCCGCCGAGGGCAAAACGGTGCTCATTGCCGCCGCCGACACATTCCGGGCGGCTGCCATCGATCAGCTGGCCATCTGGGCCGCGCGTGCCGGAGTCGAACTGGTTCGTCACAAGGACAAGGCCGATCCGGCCGCCGTGGCCTACGACGCCATAAGCGCCGCCGTCGCCCGCCGGGTGGATATCGTGCTGGTGGACACCGCCGGTCGAGTGCACACCAAGGTCAATCTCATGGAAGAACTCAAGAAGATCAAGCGGACCCTGTCCAAAAGGATCCCCGAGGCTCCCCATGAGGTCTTGCTGGTACTTGACGCCACCACCGGCCAAAACGCCCTGTCTCAGGCCAAGCTTTTTGGCGATGCGGTTTCTGTAACCGGCATGGCCCTGACCAAACTTGACGGAACCGCCAAAGGCGGCATCGTGGTGAGCATCTGCCGGAGCTTGGACATTCCGCTGCAGTATATCGGGGTTGGCGAAAGCATCGAAGACCTACAGGTCTTTGATCCCGATGGGTTTGTAAACGCCCTGTTTCAGTAAATATCGTCTCGATTGCCCAGCGATGCGAAAGGCGCTTAAAAGCGTTGCCCGCCATGCCATTCGAGGCGGCATCGATGCGCCAAAAACCAAAAAGGCATGGGTAATGCGATTTTTCAGTTGACAGGATTCCCAACCTTTTGTATGCACGCAGGGTACGGCGTTGAGAAAAACCCATAAAATGAAGGGGAATCAGGCGATGACGAAGGCAGAACTGGTCGAAAAGATGGCACAGGATGCAGGAATTTCGAAAACGGCCGCCGCAGCAGGCCTAAA
>JBJKSK010000098.1:0-5898 GCA_046704125.1 Desulfobacterales bacterium
GGAAAACGATGGCCATGCCGTTTTTTATGCGTCTGTTGATGGGCCAGTGGTGGATCTCCTGGCCGTCGAAGCGGATGTTGCCGCTGTTTGGCCGGTGGACGCCCATCAGCAGGCTCAGCGTCGTGGACTTGCCGGAGCCGTTGGGCCCGATCAAACCCACGATTTCGCCCTTGTCCACGGTGAAGTGGACATCTTTTACCGCATGAATGCCTCCAAATTTCTTGTTCAACCCCGAGGCTTCCAGGAGCGCCATTGATTGTTCCTCAAAAAAAACCAAAGATAATGGCCGCCGCCAAACCGGCGTGGCGGCGTGCCGGTAGACTCGCTTCCGGGTCAGCGCCTGCGCAGCACCAGCCCGGCGATGCCGTCCGGGAAAAACAGCAGAATGATCAGGGCCAGAATGGAAACGGCCACGTAATCGAGCTGTCCCAGATATTGCAGCCATTCACCGGTGATGATGATAAACAGAGAGCCCAGAATCGGGCCCAGGATCGTGCGCCGGCCCCCGACGATGGCGGCGATGATGATCTGCAGGACGACGGAAATGGAAACGACCACGCTCACCGATGCCGTGCCCATGTAAAAGACCAGCAGGGCCCCGGACAGGCCGGAGAAAAACGCGCTCAAGCCGAAGGCCAGCACCTTGTACTTGGTGATGTTAAAACCCAGGCTCTCCGCGGCGACGGGATCCTGGGCGCCGGCCTGCAGGATCAGGCCGATGGGAGAGGCGGTGACGATAAGCAGGATGACGGCACTCACGGAAGCAAACGCCAGTGCCAGGTAGTAGTTGATCATGTTGCTGGTGGTGAGGATCCCCGGAAGGGAGATGCCGATTTCGCCGCCCGTGTATTGCGCAAATATGGTGATCAGCTCGTTTAGCACCAGCACGGACACCAGGGTGATCAAGCCGAAGTAGGGCCCGCGCAGGCGCAGGGCCGGGGCCACCAGCAAAAGCCCGGCAGCCACCGCCATCAGGGTTCCCAGCAGCACGCAGGCGGGCACCGGCAACGGGGTGTTCACGTTGAGCAGGGCGGCCCCGTAGGCGCCGATGCCGATGAGGAAGGTGGGCCCGAAATTCACCTCGCCCGAATAGCCGAACAGCAGATCCCAGGACATGGCAAAAACCGAAAAATACAAGGCAATGGTCACCACGCCCACGATGTATAGAGACAGCAGCAGCGGCAGGCAGGCAAAAACGACCAGCAGGGCCAGGCCGAACCAGATGATATGCTTTGCGGATGCGCTATGGCTCATGGGGCTTTTGCTAGAACCTCCCGAACAGGCCCTGGGGCCTTATGAAAAGGATGAGAACGAGCACGAAATACGCCGGCAGCGAAGTGTAAGCCGGAGAGATCAGGTAGGCCGTGATCGTCCCCAGATAGCCGATGATATAGGAGGCGAAAAAAGAGCCCGTGATGCTGCCCAGGCCGCCCAGGACCACGATGGAAAAGGCCAGACCGGTCAGATCCGGCACCGCCGATGCCGAGGCCCCCAAGAAAGAGGCCAGCAGCACTCCCGAGATGCCCGTCAGCAGCCCGTATATTCCCCACAGCAGCAGATACACCCGCTTGAGCTCTATGCCCATGATCGCCAGCCCGGTATGGCTCATGGAGGCCGCCAGCAGCATCTTGCCGGACCGGGTCTTGTTGATGAGCAGCCAGAGCAGGCCGATGATGCAAAGCGAAATCGCGGCCAGAATGATCATGTTATACGTCAGGTTGATGGCAAACAGGTGGAAGGTTCCCCGGGCAAAGGGGGGGATGATGACCGGCGTGGAACCGAACACGTAGTCCAGCAGGCCCTGAATGATCATCGCCCAGAGCAGTGTGGCCGTGAGTACGAAGACTTCTTTCTCTTCCTTGGGAATCCGGGTGGATTTGTCTATGGGATTTACCACCAGAAAGAACAGCAGGTATGAAACGACAGCCGACGCCACCACCCCCAGGGATAATCCGACGATGAGCGGCAGCTTGAAGTGCGCGATGAAAAACCAGGCCACGATGGCGGCCAGTACCAGATAGGCGCCATGGGCCAGGTTGAGGATTCCCGCCGTGCCGAAAATCAGGGAAAAGCCCATGGCGCCCAGTGCATAGATCGAGCTGACGATAAACCCATTGACTAGTATCTGCAACAGAAGATGCATACGGACTTCCTGGTCTTTTCTGTAAACGGCGGCAGCGGCGGGTCCGCCGGGGGCCAACCCACCGCTGCCGCCGGGCGGCTTTTTTCGCCGCCCTTAATCGGTTCAGCTCTTTTGCTTGACGAAACTGGGCAGGATCAGGGTGCCGGTGGCCGCTTCCTTGGGCCAGATGGTGACCAGTTTGCCCTTTTGCCACTGCAGCATGACGCCGGTGGCGTAGCCCTTGCCGAACTTGATCCCATGCGCAAAGGGGCTCTTGCGGCCGTTGAATTGAATGTGTCCCATGACGCCGGTGTAATTGGTGGCTTCCATCGCTTTTACCAGGGCGTTGGCCTTGGTCGAATGGGCCCGCTCCAGCGCTTCTTTCAGGACATACATGGCGTCGTAGGTGGTATAGCCGGCATAGGCGGGGCTGACGTTGAACTTTTTCTCGTAGGCCTTGACAAAGGGCATGGTCTTGGCGGTGATGGGGCTCGGGGAGCCTTCCGCCTGGGTCACGACCCCCTCGGTGGCGCCGTCGGTTTTTTCCCAGAAATCGCTGGTGCTGGCCTGGGCATCGACGCCGACAAGAAGCATCGGAACGTGCTGTTCGTGCCATTGCACGGTGGGTTTTAGGCCCACATGGGCCCAGCCGGTGATGAGCACATCCGGGTGGTGTTTCTCGATGGAGCTGAAGATGGGGGTAAAATCGTTGGTGTCCGGGGCAAACCGCATATGGCCGACCACCTTCAACCCGGCCCCCGGCAGGCCTTTCAGGTATCCTTCCTGAAGGGGTTGGGTCCATGCGGCGTTTTCACAGGCCACGTACGCCGTTTTATAGCCCAGCGCTTGAACCAGGTCTGTCTTGGCAAACTCGCAGACCGCCTGGGCCATCTCGAGGGCGTTGTATTTGAACTGGAAAACATATTTATAGGTGCTGTAATGCTCATGCACCAGCTGGGTGATTTTGGGAGATGCGGCGCCGGTGGTGATGTAGACGGTATGAAGGCGCGCCGCCCACGGCTCCAGGGTCAGGGCGATCTCGCTCACCCAGCTGCCCACGACGGCCACGGCATGATCGTCATAGACGGCTCTCTGGAAATCCTGGACCGCCTGGGCGGACTTGAACTGGTCGTCGTAGATGTACAGTTTGACTTGCCGGCCGTTGATGCCGCCTTTGGCATTGATCTCGTCGGCGGCAAGCGTCGCCCCGTTGACAATGGCTTTTCCAACCAGGGTCGCCGATTCGGCGATGACGGCGATGGGAAGCGGCTTGGCCGCAAAAGCGTTTACCAGGCACAGCGGAGAGACACTGAAGCTGGCCATCACCAGAAAGAGCATTAACTTTTTAATTGACATTCTCATGTGAAACTCCTTTGCTGAGAGGGGGTTTTGGGAAATTGCGAAAGACTTTGCCGCGTGAACTGCGCGTCAGTATGGATAGGAACTTGCTTTTTGTCAAGAAGAGGAGTTTAAATCAGGCAAGCGAAACTTCTCTATCGATAGAAATCCGGGATAAGATGCTGCCGGCCGGCCTAGTCGATATTGCCGCTTGGGCCGTGCCGGTGAAAGGATGAGCCAATGAGACGTGCACTGATCAATTTCGAACTTCCGGACCCGCATTTTCACCGGCTGCAGCAGGAGTACCCGCAGCTGGACTGGGTTCTGTGCCAAGATCCTGAAAGACTGCCCGAGCTGCTGAAAGAGACCGAGATTTTGCTGACCTTTTTCCAGTGCGACCGGAAAACAGTCGATGCGGCGCCGCAGCTGAAATGGATCCAGGCCATCAGCGCGGGGGTCGACTACATGCCCCTGGAGGAAATCCGCCGCCGGGGCATCCTGCTGACCAACGGGCGGGGCATCCACAAGATCCATATGGCCGAATATGCCGTCGCCGCGATGATCAGCCTGGCCCGCGGCTTTCATCTGATGTTGCGCCATCAGCTGCAGAAGAAGTGGGACCGCTCCGTGCCGCAGGAAGAAATTCACGGCGCCACCGTGGGAATCATCGGATTGGGCGCCATCGGCGTGGAGATCGCCAGGAAGGCCGCCTTCATGGGCATGCACGTGATCGGCGTCAAGCGCACGCCCGGGCCTGTCGAGCATGTGGAGAAAGTCCATGCGCCGGAAGACATGGATGCTGTTTTCCGGCGCAGCGATTACATCATCAATCTGCTGCCCTATACACCGGAAACCGAAAAACTGATCGACCGCCGTTGTTTCGATCAGATGAAGCCCACGGCCTGTTTCATCAATATCGGCCGCGGCCGGACCGTCAACGAGCCCGACCTGATCGAGGCGCTTGGCCAAAAAAAGATAAGGGCCATGGTCAGCGACGTCTACTACACCGAACCGCTTGACCCGGAAAGCCCTCTGTGGGACCTGGACAATGTCTTCTTGACCCCGCACATCTGCGGCATGTCGCCCCAATACGTGGCCCGGGGCATGCAGATCATCGCGCACAACCTGGATGTCTACCTGTCGGGGCAGGGTAAGATGATCAATGTCGTCGACGTGAAAGCCGGATACTAGCGAAAAAGGCAAGGACTCGGACCGCGGCGCGGAGCCATCGGCGATTGACGGCGATGGCGGCCGCCGCGCCATGAAAGGAAAAGTACTGATGAAAGACTTGATTCCCGAGATCGGCACCCGCAGGGCCAACCGGGCGCTAAGCGACAAGAAGATCCCCGCTGAAGTCATCGGCAGGATCATGACCGCCGCGACTTATGCGCCGTCTTGCTTCAACAACCAATCGTGGCGGTTTATGGTCGCCACCGGCGATCAATCCCTGGCAAAGGTCCATGAGGCCCTGTCCGGCGCCAATTACTGGGTCAAAAAGGCGCCGGCGGTGGTCGTGGTGGCAACCCGGCTGGATTTCGGCTGCCGCCTGAGCGACCGCCGGGACTACGCCCTGTTTGACTGCGGCCTGGCCGTCGAGAATCTCGTGCTCCAGAGCTGCAAAGAGGGCCTTTATGCCCACCCGCTGGCCGGGTTCGACCCCCTGAAAATAAAATCCGCCTTTCACATCCCCGATGATTATATTGTGATCACCCAGGTGGCCCTGGGTTATCCCGGGGATGAGGCCTCGTTAAACGAAAAGCACAGGGAACTGGAACATGGGCCCAGAATCAGAAAGCCAGAATCCGAGGTGATCGGCTACAACAGCTGGCCGTGGCAAACGTCCGCGGAGACTTAGACGCCCGCCGGGGCCGTATCCCTGCGCGGCAGGCGCCGGCCCGGTTCAGGGAATCCATTGGACCATCACATCGCCGAAAAAAGGAGAAAATGCCATGGCCGTTGGCTGGTCCCGCGATGAGGCGGTGAACGAACAAATAGAGGCCACGGTGGAAGCCGCCATCAAATTGGCCAAAAGCCGGTTGCCAGAGGGCGAGAGCCTGACGCATTGCGAAGACTGCGAGGCCGAGATCCCGGAAGCGCGCCGCCGGGCGGTGCCCGGGGTCCGGTGCTGCGTCGGCTGCCAGGCGGAGCGCGAAAAAAGGCTAAAGACTGTCGAGCTGTTTAACCGCAGAGGCAGCAAGGACAGCCAGCTCAAGTAAATCCTTGCGGCGACAGGGCTTTTCAAGAGCAAACCCTTTCATTTTTTGCAGAGGCCATGGGGCATGGACGCGGCCGGTCAAGACGCCCCGGTGGCCGGAGCGGTGGAAAATATGAGCCTGAAGCGATTTCCGATCCGGTTCGATCCGTGGTATGCGCTGCTGTCGAGCGCCCTGCTCCTGCCGCCTTCGGGCGCCTACGTCGAAGTAGACGGCCAAGAGGTC
>JBJKSK010000099.1:0-6758 GCA_046704125.1 Desulfobacterales bacterium
ATGCAGGAGCACCAGCGCCGTGATCAGCGACGCATTGAATCGGTGAAATTGGGTCAATCCGTAGCTGGTCGCTTTGCTCACCCAGGAGTAAAGGGGACCTTGGGTGATGATGTCATCGTTGGCAAACAGCCCGGTGCCCGCCTGAGCCAGCAGGGCGGCCAGCATGGCCAGGATGGACCAGCCCCCCAGGGGGTTGTGACCCAGGTGCGGTTCGGTTTCCCCGCGAAACAACCCGCGAGCATAAGCCATGACCGCCGCCGGTCCCCGGACAAAGGACACAAAACGAGAGGTTTTCCCGCCGACCACACCCCAGACGATGCGAAACAGCAGCAGGACAAGAATCGTAAACCCGGTCAATTCGTGGTATTGCATATCGTTTCCACCGATTTTCACCGTCACGAAAGAAACGGCTACCAGCAAAACGAGCAGCCAGTGAAACAGGCGCGTGGGCAGGTCCCATACCATTACGTTTTGCACCGCCCCGATATCTTTTCTGCTGGCATTCTCACCGCTCATTGCTTTTTCTCCTATAGGTGAATTTTCATCAACTCAAACGCGAAAAAATATGGCGTGATTTGCTACTGGTTAAGCAAATTCTGCAGCAACCCCTTGACGGCGTTTTGCGGTGAAGCGGGTGCCGACGGCGCCGGTTGGGATTTTACCGTGCCACCTGCAGATGGCTGAACCGCTACGGGATTGGTGTTTCCTCCTCCCAGGACCTGCAAAAGGCCTGCGGTCAAATTCGGCTTGACGTCCAGATGGTCCAAGGGGCCGGAGATGGTGACAGGAATCGGATAGTTGGCCAATTTCTGAAAGCTTTTCCCTCCCTGGCCTTTACAGCTTTTGACCAGAAAGACGGTTGCCTGGTAGTTGAGATAGTTTCGGGGCAAATCGAGGCTTCCCGAGCCGCGAACGCGCAGCAAGGGGGACTTGAGCACCAGGTCCTTGTTGGTGCCCACCCCGTTGACAAAAACCATGGAACCATCCATCTCGGAAAACGCTGTACTATCGGCCGTTTTGGCTGTTCCGGCAGGCTCTTGGGTAAACAACTGGAGGGCAGCGCCTACCAGGTTCTGGGCATTGAGCGATCCTGTCCCAAGAGCTGACAGCGTCTGACAGAGCCTGCCGGCCAGATCCATCCCTTTAATGCGGCCGTTTGAAAACCGAAAGACGACATTGCCGTCCAGGGTGCGCAACACGGATGGGGCATCGGCGCCGGTTCCCGTCAGCTTGAAATCGGCATCGGCCGTGCCGGTGATCATTGCCTGTCCTTTCAGGTCTTGCAGCAAATCCCCGGCCTGAACCTTGGCCAAATGTTCATTTATTTTCAGACGCGGCACCTGCCCATGGGCATCGACAAGAATATTTCCCGTGTAGGTTCCGCCATAGAGCTTGGCGCTGAGCGGATAAAGGGTCAACTGATCGTCCTTGGCCTTGGCCTGCAGGCGAATATCGGTCAGACGCAAGTTGGCCACCTTGAGTTTTCCCACGGCCAGTTTCCCATCCAGGTCAAGCCCGCGCAGAAGTTTCACGGGAAGTTCACTGGCAGCGGCTCCCGGGGTGGCCGCCGGTGCGGCAACCTGGTTCCGGGATTTCCCCGCCATTGGAGGCGGCAGGTAGCGGTCTGCATCAATTTGATCCAGATGCAGATCAAACCCATAAGCGATGGCTGGCTTCAGTTTCACATCGGCCTTACCCACAATCCGGGAATCGTCGATGCGCAGGTTTAGCGTGGGTACGGTGATCCCATCGGAAGAACCGCTGACCGATGCATCAAGCGCCACTTTGCTCAAGGCCTTGGGATCACTGGTTTCAGGAAGCGAAATGAAACCGGAAAGCAGTTTGCGGAGATTAAATGCCGGCGCGCGAAGCTGGGCGGTAAACGATGGCTTGGAAGAAGACCCGGTGCCCTTGACCTTGGCCTGAAGGCTCATATCCCCGGCGTTTAGCTTCAGGGCGGCCGATGAAAGTGCCTGGTCGTGAAGATTGATTTCCGTCTGGGCAGCGCTTACCTGAAGCGGTATTTTCCCATCCAGTTGGCCAGCCGCCGAAAACTGCGCCACCCGAATGACTTTGAATCCGGAATCGGCGGTCAGGGACCCCTTCACGGTGACGTTGGTCAGAAAGTGCGGGGTCCCGGCCTTTTGGGCAGAAAGGTATCGCTGCGGGACTATGCGATCCAGCGCCAGATCAAAGTGCACGTCCGGCGCTTCAAAATGGGTTACGGCCGCAGACCCGGTGATTCTGGAATCATCGAGTTTCACGGACAATTGGTTGATTTTCAACGCATCGGGTCCGGCGAGAAACGATGCCGAGCCTTGCGCAACGGAAAAGGCCTTGGGATCCGAGGTGATAGGAAGCGGATGGGACAAGCGGGCAAAAACATCCCGGGGGTTCAATGAAGCCACCGTCAGGGTTCCCTGGATTTCCGGTTTACCGGATTTCCGGACAATAGTCAGGTTGGTCACAGACTTGATTCCCGCCACATTAAGCTTTGGTTCCACGGTGATGGTCTGCTTGTCCAAATTCCCGAGTAACTTTAACGATAGGTCAATCGGCATGGATTTCCCCGGAATTTTTTCCCCGGACAAGGTTCCGTCAAGCGACAGCCCATCAACGGAAAACGTCCCGTTGCCCAGATCGATTTGGGCCGACCCGGCCCTGGGTGCGACAAACTTGGCCTGGACGCCTCTGGTTGCCGCCTCCGGCAGGGTCAGGGCCAGGCCGGAAACGGCCACCTTACGCGCTTTGAGATCGGCCCTGACATCACCTGTCAGGCTGGCCACCACCCGGCTCTGTCCGCCGGTAAGTGTCAAGGTCGTCTTGAGTGGGCTGAGATCAAAGCGATTCGCTCTCAGATCCCCGGCGCCGGATGCTTCAATAAGCGCATCGATGTTGTAGGGCGCCACAGTCAGTCCGGAGGTTTTCACCTTAAGGCCCGTCAGATCCAGTTTGCCGGTGCGGCCGTCGAAGGTGGCAACCCCCCCGGCAGTTGCCTTCATTCGGCCGCCGGGGATCGCTTTGCCGCTCAGCTGGGCCTTTAGTGCCAGATCGTCAAGCGTGTATCTCTGCCCCTTGAGATCCAGACCGATCCGGGCGCCGGCGTCCACGCTGGCCGAGATCCCTGCGGGCTCGGCATTTAAATCGAAGTCGATTTTAACCGTTACCGGATCTACCAGGTTGATTTCCGAGGTATTCAGCAAAATCTTTTTCAAGATCATGTGCACCCCGGACCGGTGATCGGTCCAGGTCACCGTGCTGTCGCGGATATCCAGTCCGCCTACGGCCAGCGCCGCGACGGCCGGAGGCGAGGCCGGGGCCGCAGCTGGCTTGCCCGAGGGGGCCGCCGGCGATTTTTTGATCAGATCGTTCCAGTTGGTCTGTCCGTCCTTGTTGCGCTCCAGGTTCAGGGTCAGCCCCCGCACGGTGATCACATCGGCTTCAACCTTTTTGGACAGCAGTGGTAGCAGTTTTACCCGGATCTGCACCTGCTTTACCCGGGCTAAATCCGGCGCCTGGAATCCCGGGGCGTTTCCCAGCTCCATTTCCCCGATCTTTACCCCGAGCCAGGGAAAAACCGACATGGAGATATTTCCGGGAATCTTGAGGTTCAGGCCGGTTTCAGTCTTGACCAGGGATATGATCCGATCCTTGTACTGATTGGGATTCAACACCCGGGGAAGTATCAGTGCGGCCAGTACAATGACGATGACGACCACTCCGGCGATGATGGCGGCGATTTGAACATATCGTTTCACGGAAAACCTCCTGTTGGATCGGCAACCACGGCCGTTGACTACGAAATGGGGCCGTACCCTAAACGGCGGAAAAGATGCCGCATAAATGCGGCCGCATCCCAATCCTCAAATAATGTCCGAGTTCGGGAGAAAGAACAAGACTGAATCCGGATCGCCAATGGATCCGCAAGTATCGTTTGACAAAACTGAAAGCCTTTCCTATAGGGAACTGGAGACCCGCCGCGCAGCCATGCATCGGTGATGACAAAATACCAAACATACTTCTCTTTTGCTTCTGAGGTTCATCGATGATGTTGCTGGTCGCCAAAATAGGTGTCACCGTCCTTGTGGTGCTTGGACTTTCCCTGGTGGCCGAACACGTCAGCACGCGCCTGGCGGGAATGCTTTCCGGATACCCGCTCGGGGCGGCCATCGTGCTTTTTTTCTACGGCATCGAGCAGGGGCCGGTCTTTGCCGCTCAAAGTGCGGTTTACACCCTGGCCGGGCTAGTGGCCACCGAGGTTTTTGTTTTCGTCTATTACCGCGTCTCCCGGACGATCGTGCGCTTTAGCCTGGCCCTGTCTTCGGCAGGCGCCATCGCCGGATATCTGGCCGCTGCCTGGCTGCTTCAGCACCTGCCGCTTACCCGGGTTGAGGCCGCCGCGCTCAGTATTGTCTCGGTGCCGCTATTTGACTGGTCGTTTCGCGCTATCGAAAACAGCCGCATCCTCGGCGCCCCGAGGCTAAAGCCCAGAGACCTGGCGTTTCGAGCCCTGCTGGCAGCCGTTATCGTTGTGGCTATTACCGCAAGCGCGCGGGTGGTGGGAACCACCTGGGCGGGGTTGTTTTCCGCCTTTCCGACAACGTTGTTTCCATTGATTGTCATCGTGCATCTGTCCTACGAACGAAGACATGTGCACACCATCATCAAGAATTTTCCCCTGGGTATAGGCTCCCTGATTATCTATGCGCTGGTTGTCACGGCAAGCTACCCCCGCTGGGGGGTGATCCCTGGCACGGCGGCCGCTTTCGCCGCGGCCACCCTCTACCTGGCCGTATGGGGTCTTGTCTGGAAGCGCAAGTAGTGCCGGTTTTTATCGTGGATCGACCTTGTTTGCACTTAATCAATACCGTAGTTATTTTTTCTCATTTATATCATTTGGACCGGAGCTCTGCTGCCTGGCCAACTGGTTAACCAGTGCCAGGGCGCGCAGAAGCTGATTATCCTTTGAAGCCTTTAGCTGGGCGGCGGTCATTGCCTCTTCCGCCTCAGGGATAAGAGGCATTACGTTCAGCGGCAGCGCGACGGTTACGTTCGGCTTTATGCCCTTGTGCCAGATGGTATTCTTGTCGGGAGTCAGCCATTCTTTGACGGCCAGAAGGAGGCTTGATCCATCCGATAGGGAAAAATCCTTTAGAACCGTGCCTGTACCGAAAGTCGTTTCGCCCACCAACTCAGCGCGGTGCGCGTCCTTGAGCGCTCCGGCGACAATTTCCGAGGCACTGGCCGTGCCTTCGTTAATGAGGCAGACCATCGGAATTTTTGGGGCGACCCCTCCAGGCTCGACGGCGATCGGTTTGATCTTGCCTTTAGCGTTTTTTTCAAACAATACATTGCCGCTCGTCAAAAACTGGCTGGCGGTGCCTATGGCCTGATCAAGCAGGCCTCCCGGGTTGTTTCGAAGGTCGAGGATAACGCCGTCCAACCTCTGTTTCTGAATTTCCAACAGAATTTTCCTGAGGTTGGCGGTAACGTCCTGGCTGAACCCCGCGATGCGCACATGGGCGATGTTCGTGCCCGGCAAACGATGCCACGTGACGTTGTGTATCGTAATCTCGGCGCGCACGATGGTGACGTCCCGCATCTTCGATGTTTCCGGAGTAAAAATGGTCAACGTGACCTTTGTTCCGGCCGGACCCGAGATCCGTTCAACGATTTGATTCAAGGGAAGCGTCGAGATTTCCTTTCCGTTGACCTTCAAGATGATGTCACCGGGTCGCAGGCCATCTTTCTGCGCTGGAGATCCGTCCAGGGGGGCCACGATCACCACGTGTCCGTCCCTCATTTGGACTTTCGCTCCAATTCCCTTGAATTTGCCTCTGGCAAACTCGCTTTCCCTCTTCAGCATTTCGGGCGTCAGAAAAGTGCTGTGACCGGTATCTCCAAGGGCATCCACCATGCCCGAGATCGAACCATAGGTGAGATTACGAGGTTTCACGGCAGGCCGATCGACATAGTATTCTTCGATAGTGTTCCAGGCTTCAGCCATGAGGCGAAAATCGGATGTCGCGTTGGAGGGTATGTTCTGGAGTGGAACAAAAATTGTCAAAACTCGGCGGTCCAGAATCACACCGGATACTATCCCGACTGCCAAAAACAGAAGCAAAACAACCATCGAGGTCAACTTGCGAAAAAAACTGCCTGCACTTATCTTCATCCATTCGTTCCTTGTTCTGTTGGATGGGTCCTGCGTCTCTATTTCACTCCCGCGATCCGGCTGCCCGAAAAAAAACCATGTGCCAACATAAGTAGTCATCATGGACGACAGGGTCAAGTACTGTTTTAACCGCATTTTCAGCAGCCCTGAAAAGGTAACGGGTTTACTATCAAATCTCAACTGTTCGATTCTTTAAAAAAGTCTTTGATAAATTGATGATCGTCCCTCCATTGCCGAATCTCACCGAAAACTAACCTAACGATAGCATGATTCTAACCATTCAGTTCTATCAAGGGCATCCAGCCAGCAAGGCATCGGGCTGGTCGGTTGGGGCTGAAAATCGTTGAACGGATATCCATTGAACAGTCAACAAAGGAGGAACTACCGATGAGCGATGATCGTAATGGCGTGCTGGACCGGCGTCGGTTTTTGAAGTTGAGCGCCGGGGCAGTGGGCGCCGGCATGTTTTCAGTGATGATGCCGGGAGTGACCCGCAGGGCCTTTGCCGCATCGAGTCCGCTGAACAAGGCGCTGCTTGAGGCGGCCAGAAAGGAAGGGCGGTTAAACGTTATCGCGCTGCCTC
>JBJKSK010000100.1:0-4180 GCA_046704125.1 Desulfobacterales bacterium
GTTTGACCCAGCCGACATCATTTGTATCCGACAGGCATCTATGCTGGAAAAAATTGCGCCGGAAATCCGGTTTTCCGGCGAAAAACTGGTGAAGGACCTGCGAGCCCGTGGCAAATATGCCGAATTTTTTCAGGATACGGAGGAGATCATCGCTTTTCTAAAAGAAAGGGCGCGTCCCGGAGATCTGGTACTGATCATGTCCAATGGCGGCTTTGACAACATTCATGAAAGGCTGCTGGCCGCCCTAAACGGGGAAGTGCCGAATATCGAATGCCGAACATCCAGCCGATGACGGTAAGCCCCGGGCTATTTATCCCTCACGACTTGCCCGCCAGCCGGCGGTGCACCTTTTTGATGCGAAACAGTTCCTGAAAGATAAACAGGCTTTTGGCCACCGAGTCGTACTGGATACGCGAGTTTTCGTCATGTGACCAGGTGACTGGAAACTGTCCGACCCGGAATCGGTGCTGCTTGGCCAGCCAGAGGATTTCCGGATCAAAGATCACGCTCGACAGCCTCTGGCGGGAAAACAGAAATCGGGCCGCTGTTCGGGTAAACAGCTTGAACCCGCACTGGGTATCCGGATACTCAAGTCCCAGGTACCGGTTCTGGATCCAGGTGTAAAGCTTTCCGGAAATTTCTCTGGGCCGGTTTTGCCGACAATGGACTACCGAATCCGACAGGGCCCCGGAACCGATGGCGATGTCGCAGCCGGAATCCAGCAACGCCATGGCGTTTTTGATGTCCTGGATGGGTACGGCATAGTCGGCATCCATGAACAACACCCGTTTTCCGGAGGCGTTCAGCATTCCGTAACGCACGGCGTAGCCCTTGCCCCGGTTGGGATGATATTCCAAGGCCTTGACCAGCACCCGGTCATTTGACTTAAAGCGGGAAACCACCTGGCAGGTGGCATCTTGGCTTCCGTCGCTGATAACCATCACTTCGCATGGCGTTTGCCGGTGGTTCAGGTAGGAAACGGTTTCCGTTAGGGTGCGCACGATCCTATCGGCTTCATTGTATGCAGGGATGACAATAGAAAGATTCATGGCATTTCGTTGAGTGAAAAAAGTGGACCTTCGGGTTCCATTCGCCCGGGGTCAACGCCGACTTCGCCTGGATGCCAATGCATTTTCTATGGCGGCGATTACCCGTTTGGTTGGCCACAGGTATACCAGAGCGCAAAGTGTTCCCACCAGGGCGCCTACAGTCACGTCCAGGGGAAAGTGGACCCCCAGATAAACTCTGGAGTAGGCTACAAGAAGGGCGATCAGATAATAGGCGGGCCACAGCCGCGGGTAACAGGCGGTGAGAAAACACGCCCCGGCAAAAATGTTGGTGGCATGCGAAGAAGGCATCGACAGCGACTGGCCGTAGATGACTTTGGATAGGTGGGGCGTGACACTCCAGGTTTTTGTCATACGGTTGTAAAGATGCACCATCGACAGGCTGTCAAACGGGCGGGGCCGGTTGAAGATGGGCTTGAGCAGGCCGGAGCTGACCCACTCAGAACAGCTGATTAACCCAAAAATAGCCACTGCCATGACCCGATGCTTCACTCCCTTGCGAGTCATCAGCCAGATCCAGAATAGTGCCATGGGAATATAGAAATTTTTGACATCGGACATAAACGGCATCAAGACATTGAAAAATGCATTCTGGCCGCTTTTATTAATCAAGTAAAACAAGGCAATATCCATTCGGTGGAAAAAGGCGAGCATGTTTCTCCTTATCGATGTGGTCCGGCAGCAGGGCGGCACGGCTGGAATTATGGTTATATTCGGGTCTCTGCGTTGGAAAACTGCATTTGGTAAAGCTTACGGTATTCGCCGCCGGCGGCCATCAGATCTTCGTGCCGTCCCTGTTCGACGATCCGGCCATCGACGATGACCACGATGCGATCCGCGTAACCGATGGTCGACAACCGATGGGCGATGACAAAGGTGGTACGACCCTTCATCAGATTTTCCAGGGCCTTTTGGACTAACATTTCGGCTTCGGTGTCCAATGCCGAGGTCGCCTCATCCAGAATCAGGATGGGCGCGTCTTTTAGCAGCGCCCGGGCAATGCACAGCCGCTGTTTTTCGCCTCCCGAAAGCCTGGCTCCCAATTCTCCGATGGGGGTGTCAAAGCCCTGGGGGAAACTCTGGATAAAGTCCAACGCGTAGGCGGCTTTTGCGGCCTTGATGATGTCTGCCTCTTTGGCGGCGAAGTTTCCGTAGGCGATATTGGCCCGCACTGAGTCGTTGAACAGAATCGGCTCCTGGGTGACGATGGCGATTTGACTGCGCAAAAACCCCAGCGACATTTTTCGGATGTCGAGTCCGTCGATTTCGATGGCCCCTTGGCTCACGTCGTAAAACCGTGGAATGAGATTGACCAGCGACGTCTTGCCGCCGCCGCTCATACCCACCAGCGCCAGGATCTCTCCGGGTTTGACCTCCAGGTCGATGCCTTTGAGCACATCTGCAGTTTCGTATCGAAAAGCCACATCGCGAAAACGCACCCGGTGAAAGCCTTCGGGAATCGTTTCAGGTGATAGGGGTTCACGGATTTCGGATTCGCGTTCGATGATGTCAAAGATACGGTCGGCGGCCGCTGCCCCTGCCTGTATGGTGTTGTTTAGTCTTGTGAGTTTTTTCACCGGGTCATAGAGCATCAGCACGGCGGCCATAAAGGAGAAAAAGGTCCCTGCCGTGGAACTGCCGGTAATCACGCGAAAGCCCCCGTACCAGATAATAAAGGCAATTCCCAGCCCACCGAGAAACTCCATGATGGGAGACGACAGGCTTCGGGCCACCACGGCCTTCATCTCAAGGTGGAACAGTTCTTTGGTCTTTTCGAAAAACCGCTGCTTTTCATAGTTTTCCATGCCGAAGGCCTTTACGATCTTGTTTCCGGCAAAAGTTTCGTGAAGAAAAGCGCTGAGTTCGGCCATGGCCTCCTGGCATCCGGTGGACACCCGCCGGACCCGTCGGCCAAATTCCACCACGGGGAAAAAGGCCAAGGGCAGAATGACCGTGGCATACAGGGCCAGTTTCCAGTCCCGGTAAAATATCACGCCGGTTAGCCCCACGACGGTGAATCCGTCGCGCAAAGATCCGGTAACGGCCGTCGAGACCATGGATTTAATGATATTGACATCATTTGTGATCCGAGACATCAGTACGCCGGTCTTCTCCTTGTGGAAAAATGACAGGGAGAGATCCTGCATGCGGTCGTAAAGCCGGTTTCTCAGGTGCCGGATGATGTCTTCGCCCACATTGTTCATGAAATATTCCTGCCCATAGTAGCCAAGTCCCCTGAGAAAGTAGATCAGGACCACGACTGCCGGGATCAGCTTGAGCATATGGACATCTTTTCGAAAAAAGATGTCGTCTAATACCGGTTTGACTAAAAAAGCCGATGCCGCCGTAGAACCGGCCACTATCATCATGCAGATCATGGAGATCAGCAGTTGAAGCCGTTTGTTTCGGACCAGGGACAACAGATAGCGCTTCCGGGGGGAAAGAGGTTTGAAAATTTTCATGAGGGCAAATTAATCATAAATAGGTTGTATGCAAAATAAAAAATCATTGGATACGGTGGCCAAAAAAGGCGTCTGCGGCTTGAGTGATGCGGTTGAGTTCATTTTCCAGCGCTTTGGGGCAGGTTTCCAGGCAGACTTTGTCCGCGTCTTGGGCCACCGCCCGGGGGCGGCCGCAGACCATTCGGCAGCGGGTAAAGGGGCGGGGCAGGATAAAGCGGTCCCAAGTGGAAAAGACCTTGAGATGACGGGCGCTGTAGGTCATGGGAACGATGGGGTAACCGGTTTTTTGAGCCAGGGTGAGGACGCCCGGCTGGACTTTGAAGCGCGGTCCCTGTGGACCGTCTGGGATGATCACCCCGGGCCGATCCATCGCCTTGAGGCCTTTGATCAAGGCGGCCATGGCCCGCACCCCCCCTCGAGTGGGGGAGCCCCGGATGGTCTGGTGACCTTGGCGCTGCAATACTCGGGCGATGATTTCTCCGTCTTTGGAACCGCTGACGAGAATCGCCCCCCCCCAGCCTCGGAAATGATGGCTGATCATCAAAATCCGGGAATGCCAGAACGCGGCGATAAAACGCCGTGAGCCCAACAACCGGGACATATCGGCATCGGCCACGATTTCGTTTGCCGTGGTGACAAAGAGCAGATCAA
>JBJKSK010000101.1:0-3701 GCA_046704125.1 Desulfobacterales bacterium
CGACAACTGGGCGGCCAGTTGATCAAGAGATTGCCTGTCCCGGATGCCCCGGTAGGTTTTGGCGCGGCGATCCGCGCCGGCGGGAAACGCCTGTAGCAGCGCCCGAAACTCCAGGGTCCTGAACAGACTTGCCAGCAAGTGGGTATCCGGCTGTGCCAGCCTCAAATTCTCGGGCGAAAACGTCACCGGAGAATTCGTGTCAATGGTCACCAGCTGTCGACTCAACAGGGCCTGATCCTTGAAGCGGATGAGGTTTTCCTTCTGCTTTTTTTGGGGGATGGTTTCCACGGCTTCATAGAGCTTGTCGTTGCTGCCAAAGGAATGGATCAGGGAGGCGGCCGTCTTGGGACCGACTCCCGGAACCCCGGGAACATTGTCGGCGGTGTCCCCGGAAAGCCCCATGACATCCACGATTTGTTCCGGGGAAACCCCGTAGGTTTCGCGCACGGTGTTTACATCGATGACCTTGTCTTTCATGGGGTCCCAGATGGTGGCCATGTCGGTAACCAGCTGCATGAAGTCCTTGTCGCCGGTGACCATGATCACGACATAGCCCTGGGCCTGGGCCTTGCGGGCCAGGGTGCCGATGAGGTCGTCGGCTTCGTAGCCGGTTATTTCCATCACCGGTAGCCGGAACCCCTGTACGACCTGTTTGATGTAGGGGATCTGAACGGCCATGTCTTCCGGCATGGGAGGACGGTTGGCCTTGTATGGGGCATAGATCTTGTGGCGAAAGGTCGGCCCCCTGGCATCAAAGCAGATCATGGCATATTCGGGTTTGCGGTCTTCGATGAGCTTGATGAGCATCCGGGTAAATCCGAATACGGCGTTGGTGGGCATCCCCTGGGAGTTGCTCAGATTCCGGATGGCGTGATAGGCCCGGTGGATATAGGCGGTGCCGTCGATCAGGTACAGGGTTTTTTTCACGGACTGAGTCATGGCGTTTCCGTAGGGTTCAATGACCGAAAAAAAGCGAAAAAGGGTTTAACCGGCCCAGGGGCGCCCTGGTTTCCCGGATACGGGTGCGAATGACAGGAATGTCGCAATGAAAGGACCCATCGATTCTCGGGGGTCATAACATTCCGAAGGCAAAAGAACAAGCCGGTGATGCTCTCCTTTCAGCATAGCCGAATAAAAATTTTTCTAAAATTTTTATTATGAGAAGATATTTTATTGACAAAATTTCTTTTTAGTGCATTTTTCGTGGAAAATCCTTCTTTGTATTAGATTTTTTCAAACAGCGTCGGGTCTCTTGGGGCGATCATGAAAAAACGGACACTGGACGACTTCGATTATAGACTGGTCGGCCTGCTTTCTGAAGACGGGCGGATGCCTGTCGGCGACATCGCCTCCCGGCTGGGGGTGACTTCGCCTACCGTTCGCGCACGGATCAAAAGTTTAGAGACTTCCGGGGTGTTGCGAATTTGCGGGTTTATCAACCCTTTCCGGCACCAGGAAATGACGGTAGCCCTCATTGGGCTCAACATCCTTTCCTACGGCAAGCTCGAAGAGGCGATGAGCCGACTGGAAAAACTGGAATCCGTGACCTGGACAGCCGTGGTCACCGGCCGCTACGATGTCATCGCGGAAGTGGTGTTCGAAGGCGGAATGGATGAATTGTATCACATCACCAGCGTCGAAATTCCCGCCATCGGAAACGTGGTGAAAAGCGAGACGTTTGTCATCATGAAATCATTCAACAAATGGGTGGAAATGCCACAGAGTCTGACCGCCCGGAGAAAGGAATTGGAATGAAGGTCGTTTTGCTCGGAGGACTGGGTCTTCAGGGGACCGCCGCATTGCTGGATCTTTGCCGTTGCGAGGCGGTGCAGCGGATTGTCTGCGCGGACAGAACCACCGCGATACCCGAGAAACTCGAGCCCTATCTGGATAGACGTAAAATTGAAATGGTATCCCTGGATGCCCGGGATAAGGGCGCTATCCGGGAGCTGTTGAAAGGCGGGGCGGATGTCGCCATCGATTTGCTGCCCCTGCCCCTGATGCCAAATGCTTTCGAAGCGGCCATAGAAAGCGCAGTCTCTCTGGTAAGCACCAACTATGCATACCATCTTCAGCATCTTGATGCGCGCGCTGCGGAAAGCAACATTTCGATTCTGCCCGAATGCGGTCTGGACCCGGGGATCGATTTGGTCATATATGGGGAGGCCGTGAAGCATTTCGACAAGCTGCATCGGGTGGATTCCTATTGCGGCGGTTTGCCGGAGCGTGCCGCCTGCGACAACCCGCTCAACTACAAAGTCTCCTGGACCTGGGAGGGCGTGCTGGGCACCCAATGGCGGGATTCGGTGTTTATCCGAAACGGGAGAAAAATCGCTTTGCCCGCGGCCCAGCAGCATAGCCCGGATTTTGTCCACGAAATCGCTTTTGAAGGTCTGGGAACCCTCGAGGCGATACCCAACGGCAACGCGGTATTTTACACCGATTTGCTCGGTGTCACCGGGGATATTGAAAATACCGGCCGTTACGCCCTGCGCTGGCCGGGGTGGTCAGCGTTCTGGCGTCCGCTCAAGGCCATGGGGTTTTTATCCGAGCAGCCCATAGAAGTGGAAGGATGCCCGGTTCGGCCCCGAAAGTTTCTAACCGAGTTGATCGGCCCCCAAATTCAGTACAGAGAAGGCGAAAAAGACCTTGTGGTCATGAAAAATGTCTT
The DNA here is from genome assembly GCA_046704125.1 of Desulfobacterales bacterium. Lineage (GTDB taxonomy): Bacteria > Desulfobacterota > Desulfobacteria > Desulfobacterales > JBJKSK01 > JBJKSK01. The sequence continues at coordinate 2,672 of JBJKSK010000101.1, forward strand.
TTCGGGAATCAAAGATGGGGCGCCCCGGTCCATGGTCTATGACCTGGTCATTGAACGGGATTTGAAAACGGGTCTTTTGGCCATGAGCCAGGGCGTCGGGTTTCCGGCAAGCATCGCCGCCCAGATGATCGGGTCTGGCCAGATCATGAAAAAAGGTCTGTTATCGCCGGCCGCCGACATTGCCTTCAAACCGTTTATGGAAGCCCTGGCCGGGAGGGGAATCACTGTGAAAGTCCACGAATCCAGTGAGCCATAAACCTTTGACCGATTTCTGGCATGGCCGAAAAGCCCGCAGCGGTTTTTCATTTCAGGCATTGTCTTTAAAAGACCAAGGAAAGGATCAACTGAGCCGCCGGGATATCTTAGCGCAGGAAAACACGCAACGGCTGCAATCGGCGATTTTGCTCCAAGCGCGGTGAAATCGCCTGCGGATAACCCAAAACACGTTTCAAACACACAGAGGAGGAAAGATGAAACCGAAAAAACTGGTTGTTTTGTTGTTAACGGCTGTGTTTACCATGGGGCTTGTCGCGGCGGCGGCAGCCAGCACTTTGAGCGAAATCGTCACCCGTGGGGAACTTCGGGTCGCGGTCGAGTCCGGCGCGGCACCCTATGCTTTTGTCGATAAAAACGGCAAAATGACTGGTGCCATGGTGGCTTTTGCACAGCAAATGGCCAAGAGCATGGACGTCAAACTCAAGGTGCTCAACTATGACTGGGACGGCCTGATTCCTGCGCTGCTCTCCGGCAAGGCCGATGTGCTGTGCGCGGATATGACCCCCACCTTGAAGCGAGCGCTTTCGGTCACCTTTTGCGATCCCTGGTACTATGTGCAGCCCTGCATATTCACCAAAACCGGAGCACCCTATGAAACCATTGCCGACGTCAACAAGCCCGGTGTGACCGTAGGGGTGCTGCTGGGTTCCACCGGAGAAACCCTTGCCAGGAAATATTTGCCCAAGGCCACGATCAAGTCTTACAAGGGCAGCGGCCACATGATCATTGAAGCCCTTCTGGCAGGGCATGTGGA
>JBJKSK010000102.1:0-3016 GCA_046704125.1 Desulfobacterales bacterium
TGGCTTGGGGCGGCAGGGTGATAACTTATGAAACAATTTCTGATAGTCCTATGTATCGTATTGTTGGCCGGCGTGGCCGGCGGAAAAGAGGCGAACCAGCCGATGGCCAAAGCCGAGTTTCCATCACTGATTTCAGCCATCCGGATTCATCCGCCCCTGGATTTTTGCGGTGAACCGGTGCCGTTGAACCATTTCGATGTGCGTAAGCGGCTGGAAAAGGAAATGCTGCTGGCCCTGTGGAACCGGCCCCAAGTGATTCTCTGGCTCAAGCGAGCCGCACGGTATATGCCTATCATCGAAAAAATGCTCAAGAAAGCCGATATGCCGGAAGATCTCAAATACGTGGCCGTAATCGAAAGCGCCCTGAGACCTCATGCCTCTTCGTTCCAGCAGGCCGTTGGATTCTGGCAGTTTACTCGGGCTACAGGGATCAAATACGGCCTGATCATCAATAACCAGCAAGATCAGCGACAAAACATCTTTACAGCCACAGAAGCCGCCATCCGCTATTTTCAGAAGCTTCACGATGAGTTCGGGTCCTGGACCCTGGCGGTGGCCGCCTTCAATATGGGCGAAGCCGGCCTGAAATCCGAAATACTCATCCAGAAAGTCGACAATTATTACGATCTTTATCTGCCCACAGAGACCCAGCAATTCATTTTCAAGATTCTCTCAGCCAAGCTGATCATGGAAAATCCCGCCCGCTATGGGTTTTACTTGAATTCAGATGATCTGTATCCACCCCTGACATTTGATACAGTGACCGTAGACAACTCCACCGAAAGACCCCTACAACTAGTGGCTGAGGCCGCCGGTACCACCTTCAAGCGGATCAAGGATCTCAACCCCCAAATTCGGGGTTATTACCTGAACCAGGGAAAGCACACCTTGTGTGTCCCGGTCGGATCCGGAAAAGGTTTTCCCACCCGCTACCAAAGATTGGCCAGTGCCTGGAGCGCCAGCATCGACAGGAATGTCTACATGGTAAAACCCGGAGACAGCCTGTCGGTCATCGCCCAGCGATTCAATGTTCCGCTTCCGGCGCTCTTAATCTGGAACCATCTGAATTACAAAGCAAACATTTACCCCGGAGACCGGTTGAACATTTACCCCGGGGCACGGCCGCCGGAAACCGGAGAACACGCAGGGAGAAATTAACCGGTTCAACACCAGAAGGAGCCTAAAAGTCGATGCTGCCCGGAGTACGGGGAAAGGGGATGACGTCGCGAATGTTGCCGATTCCGGTGAGCAGCATCAGCATCCGCTCAAAGCCCATGCCAAAGCCGGCATGCGGTACGCTGCCGTATCGGCGCGAGTCCAGATACCACCAGTAGTCGTTTTTGGATAAACCAGAGGCTTCTATGCGCTTTTCCAGCACATCGAGACGCTCTTCGCGCTGGCTGCCGCCGACGATCTCGCCGATGCCCGGGACCAGGACATCCATGGCCGCTACGGTCTCGTTGTCGTCGTTGAGGCGCATGTAGAATGGTTTGATGATCTTGGGATAGTCGTAAAGGATCACCGGACGCTTGAAATAAGTTTCAGTCAGATACCGCTCATGTTCAGCCTGCAGATCTTTTCCAAAACTCACTTCGTATTCAAAGCGCTGGCCGGAGGCACCCAGGATCTCTACCGCTTCCCGGTAGGGTAGCCGTACAAAGTCCGACGACACGATGGTTTCAAGGGTGGTCGTCAGCTGCTTGTCGACGAATCGGGAAAAAAGCGTCATATCCTCGGCACACTCTCGGGTGATCCAATTCACGAGAAACTTGATCATTTCTTCGGCAAAATCCATGTTTCCCGCAAGATCACAGAAAGCCATCTCCGGTTCGATCATCCAGAATTCCGCCGCATGGCGTCGCGTGTTGGAGTTTTCCGCCCGAAACGTCGGTCCAAACGTGTAGACATCGCCCAAGGCCAAGGCAAACATCTCGGCCGAAAGTTGTCCCGAGACCGTGAGATTTGCCCTTTTCCCGAAAAAATCCTTTGACATATCGGGTTTGCCTTCCACTTTCGGTGGGTCTTGGGGATCCAGCACGGTCACCCGGAACAGTTCGCCCGCCCCTTCGCAATCCGAGCCCGTGATAATCGGGGCATGCAGCCAACGAAAGCCCCGATCCCGGAAAAACGAATGCACGGCAAAGGCCAGCTCCGATCGGATTCGAAAGGCGGCACCATACTTGTTGGTCCGGGGCCGAAGATGGGCGATGCTGCGCAGATACTCGTCGGTGTGCCGTTTTTTTTGCAGGGGGTAGCTTTCCGGCGCCAGGTCAATGATCTCAACGGTGTCGGCCCGGATTTCCCATGCCTGCCCCTTGCCCGGGGAGGCGACCAGCGGCCCGGCAACGGCCATGGCCGATCCGGTGGTGATCTTTTTAATGGTCTCGTAGTTGGGTAGGCTCGCCTCGGCCACGATCTGAATATTGGTCAGACACGATCCATCATTGAGTTCGAAAAAGGAAAACTCTTTTGAATCCCGCCGGGTCCGAACCCATCCTTTGGCCAGAACCCTGTCGCTGGGCCCCGCAGAGGCCAGCAGTTGGTTGATCTTCGTGTGTTTCATGGTTTTATCCCGTAACTGGTCATGAATGGTGGTTCAAGTCTTAAAATGTTTCACCGCGGTATGCTAAGGCTGATCTTCGCGTCGCCGCCGCATCCCATGCGGTCACTTTTTCATTGATTTATCGGGGCAAGTTTGTCATTTTAATAAGTTTGTTGAAAACCATTAAGCGATATTCATAATGCAGAACACCGCAACTGTCACCGGTGATCTGCCCGCAAGGACTTCATGACACCGATTAGCCATAGCATGCCTGAAAAGGTCTATCAAGATATCCTGTCACAAGTACAGCAGCCCAGTCGCTACCTGGGGACGGAAATCAACACGGTCCATAAGGATTTTTCCCGCACCGCCATTCGCCTGGCCCTGGCCTTTCCGGATCTTTACGAAATCGGGACCTCCCACTTCGGACTTCAAATCCTTTATCATCTGCTCAACGCTCAGCCGGATGTGTTG
>JBJKSK010000103.1:0-8926 GCA_046704125.1 Desulfobacterales bacterium
TTGGGTCTGGCCGCAAATTTTCGCCGATGTGACCGGTCGACCGGTGAAGATCATCAAAAATGATGTGGAAGCGCCCCTGGGAGACGCGCTGCTTGCCGGCCTGGGTGCCGGGATCATCAAGACTCCCGAGGTGCTCTGCGACTGGCTGACCTTCGGTCAGACCATAGAGCCCGACACCCGGCACGCGTCGATCTATGAAAAACTTTTCGCAGAATATAAAAACATCTACCTTCAACTCAAGGAGACCATGGCTCGTCTTACCGCGTGCACCTCATAAATTCTGTTTGGCTGAAGGACAACATTCAGTATTTGTTTTGACTTTCTTCCCTTTTTCAACGGGGAACGGACCTTCAACCTCCCCCATGGACAAGGTTGCCTCGTGGGGTTGAATCCGGTCCATGCCACCCGCCGAAATATTGTCAGGGCTCTTCATGGGCGATCTGGCCGTGAAACAGGGCATTGGTCGAGACGGCATCGAAAATATGCAGATGCTCTTTGGGCAGCTGCACCTTGGTGCGCGTGCCGGCGGCAAAGGGGACGATGGCCGCAGAGACTGCGATAAGCGTGCGGCCGCCGGCAGAAAGCGCCAGATGGCTCTGGTCCCCCAGCCACTGATTGGACTGCACCTGGACATCGATCACCTGACTCGGATCCTGCGGCGTGCCGGAGTCGTGGCTTTCCACGAAGCGCACCTGATGGGCGCGGATGCCCAGATAGAGTTTGCGGCCCGGTCGCAGCGCCCCCCGCATGGCGTCCGTGAGCCAGGCGGCGGGCAGGTCAAACGGCAGGGGTTCCAGGGATCCTTGATCGGCCACCGCAAAGTGCACGACGCCGTCATCGACTCGGGTCACCTCCATGTCCAGGATGTTCATCGGCGGTTCACCGATGAAGGCTCCGACAAACAGATTCACCGGACGATTCTCCAGTTCAAACGGCGTGCCGTACTGCTGCAGGACGCCCTCCTCCATGACCGCCACCCGGTCGGCAAGAGCCAGCGCTTCGGTCTGGTCGTGGGTCACAAATACCGTCGTCACGCTGCGGCGAAGCAGATATTCCTTGATGCGGGTGCGCAGCACCGCCCGCAACTGCGGCTCGAGCTGCGACATCGGCTCATCGAGCAGGTACAGCCCGGGGGTTCGCAACAGCGCCCGGGCCAGGCTCACCCGCTGCTGCTGCCCGCCCGACAGCCCCAGCGGGCGGCGCTCCAAAATGTCGGTGATCTCCAGCAGCTCAGCGATCTCATGCACGCGGTGGGAGATCTCCTGGCGCGACAGCTCGGATCGCTTGAGCGCGAAGGCGAGGTTCTCGAACACACTAAGGGGAGGATAAAGGGCGTAGCCCTCAAAGGCCATCGCCACATTCCGGTCGGCGGGCCGCAGGGAGTTGAGTTGCCTTTCACCCAGCCGGATGCTGCCGCTGGAAACCGTCTCAAAACCCGCGACCATGCGCAAAATAGATGTCTTGCCACACCCCGAAGACCCCAGCAGGGCCACGATCTGCCCTTCGCTCGCGGCCAGAGAGAAATCCTTGACCGCATGCACCGACTCGTTGCGTTTCAACCGATAAAATTTGTTGACTTTTTCCAAAGTGAGTGACGGCATGATATGGATCCGATCCCTTATGGCGCGGCCTGTCGCCTACAGGCGGCCGCCGCCCTCCTGATCAAAGAAAACCGCCTGCGACAGGTCGACGTGCGCGTAAAATTCCTGTTTGCGACGTTCCGCTTCATCCAGACCGGCACGCACATCCCAGACCGAGGCGATCAGTTCGACTCCCTCTTGGCAGCGTAGTGACAAAGCGGTGCGCACGTTGAGCGGCACCACCGCCTCCAGGCGCATGGGCACCGTGTCGTCGGCTGGAGACTCGAACACGGTGATGTGTTCAGGCCTAAGCCCCATCACACAATCCCGGCCCGCAAGCTGCACCGGGCAGGTCGGCGCCGGCCAGTCACGGCCGCCTATCCGCACGGTGGCCACCCCGGTTGCCGGATCGGATGCGGGACGCACATTGATGGTGTTGATGGGCGGGTCTCCAAACAGCTGCGCCACCTGCACATCGTCTGGCCAGCGGTAGATGCCCGTCGGGGTGTCGATTTGGCGGATGGCTCCGTCCAGAAGCACCGCTACCCGATCGCCCAATGCCATGGCTTCCTTGAAGTCCTGAGTGACGTAAATCATGGTGGCCTTGTAGCGGCGCAGCACGTGCGGCAGCTCCAGGCGCATCTCGTAGCGCAGTTTGGCATCCACATTGCGCAGCGGATCGTCGAGCAAAACAATGGAGGGCTCGCGCACCAGGCTGCGGGCCAGCGCGGTGCGCTGTTTCTGCCCATTGGACAGGGTCCCGGGCGCATGCGACAGGACATGGCGAATCTTGAGCAGATCGGCGATATCGTTGACCCGCTGCTGGATCTCGTCTTGCGCCATGCCGTAAGCACGCAGGGGGCTGGCAATATTATCGAACGCACTCATGTGCGGATAGAGCGCAAAAGTCTGGAAAGCCATAGCTACATCACGAAACTCCGGCTCCAGCTCGGTGACCAATTGGCCGTTTAGATAGACATCGCCGCTGTCGGGCGGCATCACGCCGGCAATCAGTCTCAGCAAAGTGGTCTTGCCGCCGCCGGAGGGTCCAAAAATCACCAGAAACTCACCCCGTTCAATGTCCAGCGAGAGGTCGCGCAGCACCTGCTGCCCGCCCAGGCGTTTGTTGAGGCGGTCGAGTTTGATCATCGAATCTGCCATAGCTATCAACCCTTGACTGCGCCCAGGGAGAGACCTTGCACGAGGTGGCGCTGGGCGTATAGCGCAATGAGTAAGGTCGGCACGATGGAGAGCACCAGCGCTGCGGCGATGGCTCCATAACTGATGCCAGAGGCGGTCACAAAAGCCAGTGAACCCACTGTGACCGGCTGAATGCTCTGGGATCCGAGCACCAGCGCAAAGACAAAATTGTTCCAGGCATAGATGAAGGCAAGCAGGCCTGCCGCGGCAATGCCGGGGCGCGCAAGGGGCAGGGCGATCTTTTGGAAGGTGCGCCACCAGGAGTTGCCGTCTAACCGGTAGGCCGACTCCAGGTCTTGGCTGATATCCTCAAAGTAGCCCCGGACGATCCACAAAATAAGCGGCAGGGTGATCAGCAGATAGACCCAGATCAACCCGATGTAGCTGTCATAGAGGCCGATAACGCGAAATTCGCGCAGCATGGGAATCAGCACCAGCAACGGCGGGGCGAATTTGACACTGAGAATGGTAAAGGCCATGTCGTCGCCGCCGCGGAACCGATAGCGCGCGAATGCATAGGCGGCCGGCACGCCCAGCACCAGGCCGATTATCACCGACCCGGCGGCCAGGATGAAGCTGTTTAGCATGTTTTGCAGAAAGTTTACGTTCAGGCTGCCCGTGACAGTGCCCAGGCTGCCCGAGATCAAATTCGCGTAATTTTGCAAGGTGGGCGTAAAGACGATACTGGGGGGATTGCGCAGGATGTCGGCGTTGCTCATAAACGACATCAGGATCACCCAGACGATCGGAAACAGGAAAAACAGCACGATGGCAATCAGCGCCGCGGCCCGCCCCAGGGGTTTCAAGAAGTTGGATTGCATGAAGCGACTCTCCTTCACCGAACTTGCGGACAACGCCGTCAAGCCCGCCTCGTTTGACGTTTGCGGTAATTGATCGCCACAAAGCTCAGCGCGTAGGTGATCACCCAAAGCACCATCAGGATGGCGGCGGATTTGCCCAGATTGGTGTAGGTGAAGGCCTCGAGATAGGCCTTGACCTGAAACAGATTCAAAGCGTTGCCCGGCCCGCCCTGGGTCATACCGTAGGGGATATCGAATTGTTGAATGCTGTCAAACATGTGAAAAAGCGCCGCTGTCAGCATATAAGGCGTTAACATGGGCAGGGTGATGCGAAAAAACACGAATGTGGCGGGAACCCCGTCGAGTTCGGCGGCTTCGAAAGGTTCCCGCGGCAATCCGCGCAGCCCGGCCAGCAGCAGTACGCTGAAAAAAGGGGTGAACACCCAGATATCGATTAAGACCACGGTGAACATGGCCGTGTGTGGACTCGTCGCCCAGCCGAAATTGTGTATCCCGATCAGCTGCAGGAAATAATTCATGATCCCGAAGTTGCTGTTGGTCATGAGTTTCCAGATCAGCGCCGCAATCACCGGGGCAACCATCAATGGCAGAACCAAAAGCACGCTGATCACGTCGTTTAGCAGCGTGTTCTTTTTCAATACCAGGGCCACCGCCAGACCCAGCACCAGCTCGATGCATACCGTGGCAGCGGTATAAACCACGGTGACGTAGACCGTGTGCCAGAAATCGGCGCTCTCGAAAAGTTGGACATAATTATTGAACCAGATGAAATGGCGCCCCATGGGAAACGCCAGATTATAGTATTGCAGCGAGTACCAAACCGCTGTGCCAAAAGGAATGACGATGCCGATTACCGCCAGCAACGCGGGCAAACTCAGCATGTAGGGAGCCCAGCGCGTCGAGCGGCGCCGGGTGGACACTGCCAGTGGCCTAGTCGAATTTTGTCTCATCGCTTCTTTGCTCAAAACGAACCGGGCGGTGGGCCGAAAACGGCCCTCCGCCCAACTCTGTTCTTATCTATGGATCAGATACCGGCTTCTTTGAGTTGCTTGCTGATGGATTCCGCCAGCTTGTCCAGGCCGTCTTCCACCGAGACCTGTTTGGCATACATCCTTTGCAGCTCCGCCGCCCACTGGGTGGTGACATTGAAAAACAACGGCTGCGGCGTGAAGCGAATCTTGGCATCGGGCACCGTCTTGGCATACGTGTTGAGATAACCCGCATAGTCTTTTTCCAGCCGTGCCTGCACCTTGGCATCGCTGATGACCGAGTGCCGGGTCGGGTCGACGAGATCCTTTTCCGTGGCGCCGAACAATTCCGCCTGGGTTCCGGTAGCCCACTGCAGAAAATACCACGCGGGATCCTTGCTCCGGGAGTAGTTGCTCATGGCCAGGGACCAGATCCACACATTGGAGGTCGGGTGCTTCATGGCCGGATTGGGGACAAACGGCTCATAGCCGATGTGCCCGGCTTCCTTGGTGCCTCTTTGCTGGAAAAACCCCAGAATGTCGGCATCGTAGATCATCGCCGCCTGCCCTGAACCAAGGTCCTGGCCCACCTCGTACCAGGTATATTCGGTCCAGTCCTTGGGACCGGCTTTCTGCACCATCTCGATCCACAACTTGGTGAACTCCTTACCCGCAGCGCTGTTCATGGTGGGTTTGAGCTTGCCGTTCTCGACCACGAAATCCGTGGCGCCGTAGTTTGCAAATCCCGACAAATACCCGGGATGGATGGTCGCCCAACTGCGGCTGCCGCGCACACTGACCCCGTAGGTCTTGGGAATGACCTTTTGCAGCTTCTGCGCTTTTTCGATCATGTCCGGCAGGTTTACAGGCGGGGTGACCCCCGCTTTCTTAAAATACTGCTTATTATAGGAGACGCTGTAGAGCTCAAAGCCCCAGGGCAGCGCCCATTGCTTGGCGCCAGCGCCGCCTAGCGGATCGCCGACCTTGCCGCTCCAGGAATCCGACAGCCGCAGATTGGGCTGAACGTCCTCCCACTTGTACGTGTCTGCGGTCTTGCTGCTGTCTTTGATGTATTTGTTCAGATCCACCAGGTACCCGGCAGGGCCGTACTGCCAGGTCTGATAGGCACCGGTCATGAAGACGTCATACTGCGAGGAACTCGAAGACAACACCGAGGTCACCTTCTGGAAGTACACATCCTCCGGGAAGATGTCGTACTTGACGTTCATGCCGGTCAGCTTCTTGAAGTTGTCAAGGTACGCGATCATGGCGTTGGTGTAAGGGTGCTTGTTCAAAAGCAGCTGCACCGTGTGGCCCTTGTATTTCTTCCAGTTGAAATCGCTGGTATCAGCCAGCGCCGCAGTGCCTAAGGTGTTTACCAGCAAACCCGCGCCCATGGCTCCCAAGCCGAGCTTCGCAGCACCGCCAAACAGCTCCCGCCGAGTGATCTTTCGCTCGATTAAACCACGATACAAATCAGCTTGTCTTTTCTCGTCCATTGCTCGCTCCTTAAATTCAATTAGGTAAACCTTCGGCTTTGCCGGGGGAGTCGCCAGAGTTAGACATTTACGAGAACAAATGAAGTGATTGGGTACATCAAGGGCAATAGTGCAATATATATTGCCCAGAATTACCAGGGGCGCCGAAGGAATTTTAGCGGTGAACAGTTCTGAGTCAGAAACTATCAGTTTTCACGGTTGGTCGGGATGAAAAAACATCGACTATGATAATCGAATCTCTCGTAACAGCGACTCTAACTTCGGCGCAAATTCTTGTCAATATATTTTTTTGTATTTATCCTACCATAAATCCAACAAGTTATGAGAAAAGGATGTGGAGTGGCGCCATTTTGATGAATTGTAAGCGTTCATTAAACTACAGCCGAGGTTCGACGCCGACATTTTCCGGATCCAAGTTCCAGGGCAGCATCGCTTTGTAGTCTTCATCGGTTTCGGCCAGAGGCAACTTTTCGAAGATGTGTCGCAGGTAGGCATAAGGTTCATGACCGTTGGCCTTGGCGGTTTCGATCAAGGTAAAGAAAGTCGCACTAGCTTCGGCGCCTTTGGGCGCCCCCGCAAATAACCAGTTCTTCCGGCCGACCACGAACGGTCGAATCGCGTTTTCAGCCACGTTGTTGTCGGGGCTCAGGCAGCCATCTTTAATGTAGACGATCAATTTCTCCCAGTTGTTCAAGGCATATTGAATCGCTTTCCCAAGAAGACCCTCGGGAGGCGTAAGCGGCTGATTTGCATCGAGCCAGAGCTTGAAATTATCAAGGATAGGTTTGGCCTCCCGCTGCCGAAGCTCATAGACTTCATCATATGAAAGTTGCTCTTGTCTGGCATACTTTTCAATCTTGTATAAATTACTTATAATATCAACAGCTTCATCTGCAAGGCCTCGCAGAGGTGCCTTGCCGCCACGGTTTTTCTTTTTGGTTTTGACGACATCCATGAATTTCCGCCTTGCATGCACAAAGCAACCGACATGGACGATTCCCTCTTTTCGGGCAACTTGTTCGTATCCGGCAAAGGCGTCGCTCTGAACATACCCCTGGTAGTCTCCGAGAAAATCCAAGGGGACCTGTCCGCTGCGGGTTGGATGATATCTATACATCACCGCCTTTCGGTCCGGACGACCGCCGCAAAACACCCACATATAGGATTTTGTGGTGTTGCTTCGGCCCGGTTCCTTTAAAACCTGAAACGGACTTTCATCGATGTTGATCAAAGGGCCGCCTCGAATTTCATTTCCTATCAATTCCAGGATTGGAAGGCATTTTCCGGATGCCTGTATCACCCATCCGGCCAAAGTGGACCGGGAAAGGTCGTCAACCCCGTGTCGTGCAAATATTTTCTGTTGACGGTAGAGCGGAAGTCCATCGGCAAACTTTGAAACCACCACATGGGCCAACAGCCTTTCGGTGGCGATGCTTTTGGGAATCAATTGTACGGGCACTGGAGCGATTTTGACCGTGGGGCCTTGATCCTCAACGCCCTCGCAGCTTTTGCAGGCATACTTGGGGCGGATGTGTCGGATCACCTGAATCTTGGCCGGAATGTAATCGAGCTTTTCGCAAACCTCTTCACCGATGCGGCACATCTGTTGGCCGCAGGCACAGTGTTTTTGCTCTTCCGCAATATCGTGAATGACCTCTACCCGGGGAAGATTGGCTGGAAGGGGTTTGCGACCGCGTTTTTTGCGGGTATGAGCCTCAATAATGACATCTTCCGAAGGCTCCGGCGCAGGCGGCGCATCCGGTGGGGTAAAAAGCTGGAGCTGGTTTGCATCCGGCTGCCTGCAAACCTCGCTCTTGCGGCCGAACAGCTCGTTTTTCAAAAGCCTGACCATCTCTTCAAGATGGTTGACCTTCTCCTGAACTTTTTGATATTCGATTTGCTGTTCGGTGATGATTTCTTTAAGCGCGAAGGTGTCATCAGGAAGTATGGAAAGCTCAATATTCATGAGGTATTACATAGCAAAACCAACTTATTCTGTAAACACTTTTTCTCCCTTTTAGGAAGAAAAACTTACCCCGCCACCGAGTACCGAAGCCGTTTGTGGGCGTTGGTGTAATCAAGGCCCGCCAGCAACCATTCGAGCTCTTTTGATCCGATGGAGACGACCTCTTGCCGGGTGCGGGGCCAGGTGAACCGGTGCTCCTCCAGGCGCTTATGCCAGACGCAAAAACCATTACGATCCCAGTACAAAATCTTGATCATGTTACGGCGCCGGTTGCAGAACACAAACAGATCCCCCGTAAAGGGGTTTTGCTCCATGACCTGCTCGACCATAATGGAAAGACCATTGATGGACTTTCGCATGTCGGTGCTTCCCACCGCCAGGAAAACCCTCTGGACCTGAGAAGGAAGCATCATAGCGTGGCTACCTCCCGGATCAGATGCGTCAGGGACGCTGTGGGTGCATCGACATCAATTTCGATTGTAAAACCGTTGGGGGTGATTATCCGAATCACTGGCGCTTGACGGGGATGTCCGTTTAGCGATGGAAGCTTTATGGGAACGAACGTGAGGGCTGCCTCGGTACCACGGCACCGCCTTCGCCAGTAGAACCACTGGCTCTGCCGAATGCTGTGCCGCCTGCAATACTCACTCTGGCTCAGACCGCTTTCCTGCCAGAAATGGATCTGCTCTTCCCAAAATTTTTTCTTTTCTGCGAGTGTCTTTTCTTTATAGCTACTTTGCATGACGTCGCCTCCTGATGTTTGAGGCGAATCATGACACGTTCCGGCCGGCCCGTGAAGATGGGGTCTATAGGACGCTTACCGAATTTCTGCGGCCAAATCACTTTTAAGGTTTTCGAAGTGCAAAAGATGTACATTCGCCAAGTCTCTAAC
>JBJKSK010000104.1:0-2809 GCA_046704125.1 Desulfobacterales bacterium
GGATTTATCGAACCGCTGAGATCACACCAGCATTTGGTTGTTGATCTATCGTAACGGTCGCTGCCTTTTTCCATTGGGCCACGAATGCCGCCTTGACGATTGAAGCCGTTGGCTACAAAAATTTCAGCCTTATAGGTGAGTCCCGAAAGTTGAGTAATTACTTCACGAAAAAAGGAGTCTAATTATGAAGATAACTAGATTGAACGCTGCCAAGATTCTGGGAAAAAATGTTTTGGGTGTATTTCTGGTTGCTGCATTTCTATTAACTGGATGCCAAGGCACGGCTCCGATGCTGGGGGGATCGGGTACGGTAGCAACAGGGAGTGCCGGGGGAGCGACTGCAAAGGGAGCCAACAGCCAACTTGAAAGATGCAGTGCACCGCTTGGAACGGTGGCCGTGGAGGAGGACCAGTCGTCTCCGTGGTATGCATATCTATCAAGTCAGTACAAACTCGGGTCAACAGTCCCGGTTTTGCGAATGATGATTCAACAGTCCAACTGCTTTGTTGTTGTCGAACGCGGCGGTGCGATGAATAACATGATGCAAGAACGTGCGCTGCAAAGCAGTGGCGAGTTGCGTCAGGGAAGCAACTTCGGAAAAGGTCAGCTTGTGGCCGCAGATTATACCATGAAACCAAGCATTACCTTCAGCCAAAAAGGCACAGGAGGTGGCGGCGCGGTTCTTGGAGGACTATTGGGAACAGTGGGCACAGCCCTGGCAGGAGGTTTGAAGTCGAATGAGGCGTCCACCACGCTGTTGATGATAGACAACCGTTCTGGAGTACAAGTGGCAGCTGCCGAAGGAAGCGCTAAGAATTTTGATTTTAGTTTGTTTGGCGGGATTTTCGGTGGTGAGGGCGCAGCAGGTGCTGGCGCATACACAAATACACCGGAAGGGAAAATTCTGACGGCTGCTTTCATGGATTCTTACAATAAACTGGTCACTGCAGTAAGAAGCTATAAGGCTCAAGAAGTTCAAGGTGGACTCGGCACTGGAGGAAAACTATCGGTGCAGGGTGCGCAAAATGCTGTTTCTGGCAATGAGAACGCGACGAACTCAAATCAAGGAGAAGTAACGGTAAAACCGAAATACAATTTTGTAAATGTGAGAATAGGACCCGGATTGGACAGAAAAGTCATAGCGACCCTGGCCGGTGGGAAAACAGCTGAGAAACTGTCTGAAGAAAGAGGATGGATAAAAGTAAGATTTGAGAAGCAAGACGGTTCAAAAGTAGAGGGGTGGATCAGCAAAACTGTATTAGAGTAAGCAAAGCAGGGATGGACAGCCTTGTCTTTAAGCAAAGGGTTGCCCTTCCCTCCTTTTCAATATCGGCTCTTACCCAAGGGATAGAGTCAATGGTTGTGCGTGGCGAAATCAGACGGCGATGTTTTTTTTAAAGGAGGGCCGGCAGACCGAGTTTCCGCAGTTTCTCGGCGGTGGGCCGTCCCTTTGCATCCCACCCACGACATCGGAAGTACTCCGGCAGCATCGCATCGAGCCTGCAGACCATTCCCTTGCCGGGACCGTCGGGCAACGGCTCTTTCAGGATGCGCTCCGGCAGGGTGTCGTCCTTGTCGGTGAATCCGGCCCGCAGCAGAAAAATACGCTCGGCATTGAAGATCCGCTCTCCGGCCATCAAGACTTCTTCGAGGCTGTAGCCCGCGCCGGTGGCGGCATTGAGCAGATCCTTGATGCCTTCGGGGCGGATGGCCCTTTCTGGCTGCACCAGGTTTCGTACCGAGAAAAACACGCATAGGCCGGCGGCATCGATCACCGCGAACGTGTCCTGCCAGTCTTTTACTAGTTGGGCCTTGCCGTCCCAGGTGAGGGGATCCACCTGAAAGGGCACCCCGAGGATTTCGATGTAGGCCGGATCCCCGCGCATGTGAGAGGCGCCGATGGGAGAGGTGGCATAGGCCAGGCCCATGCCTTGCTCTGCCCGGGGTTCGTATCCCGCGAATTCTTGGCCCTTGGCCGTGATAGACAGTTCCGGATGGCCGAAGCGTCGCGCCAGGCGTAGGCTGCCCTCGGCCAGCAATGCGCCGAAACCTCTTTTTTCGGCGGTCATGCGCGTGAGGGCGACCAATGCCTCGGCATCGCCGAAGCCAAGCGGCATGCCGACGTCCGATTCGGTGATGATACCCTTTTCGAACATCTGCATGGCGCAGGCGATGGAGCTTCCCATGGTGATGGTGTCCATCCCCTGTTCGTTGCAGATGTAGTTGGCCTTGGTAATCGCAGCCAGGTTATCGATGCCGCAGTTGGATCCCATGGCGTAGATGGTCTCGTACTCGGGGCCTTCCCCCTCGCCCTCATAACCGGGCACCGCCACGCGGGTGACTCGGCCGCATCCGATGGGGCAGGCATGGCAGGCCTTGTGTTTGACGAGGTATTTTTCGGTCAGTGCCTGGCCGCCGATGGCCTCCCAGCCCTCGAATGTCCCCTGTTGAAAATTGCGGGTGGGCAGCGCGCCCACGGTCTGGGTACCGGTGATGGTGGCCGCGGTCCCGTAGGTTCTCAACGGCGGCGGTCCGTCTTTGTAGGTTTCTTGAAACCGGCGGTGGATGTCCCGGACGAGTGCCTTGAATCCGGCCGGATCGAAGAGCGCTACGGGCGCATCCCCGCACACGGCGATCGCTTTCAGGTTTTTGGAGCCCATCACCGCGCCGGCGCCGGAACGCCCGGCGGCCCGGTCGCGATCGTTCATGATGGAGGCAAACAAAACCCCGCGCTCGCCGGCCGGGCCGAGGCAGGCCACGCGGGCCTCCGGTCGGGTTTCGGCCCGGATGGCCGCTTCGGTTTGAGGGG
>JBJKSK010000105.1:0-9041 GCA_046704125.1 Desulfobacterales bacterium
GATCCGGTGATGCTTTGCACCATCCGGCCCAATGCCATCGATGGGGTTCAAGCCCCGGTCAGCGCTTGTACGGAGTCGTTTCCGGCCCCGGTTCAGGATCCGGGACTGGTCAAGGTGGTGGAAGTCAGCCGGGAGGCGGCCGACAAGCTGGATTTGACCGAGGCCGCGGTGATTGTCACCGGCGGGCGGCCCATCGCATCGGCGGAAAACTATAAGATTCTGGAAGCCTGCGCCAGGCTGCTTGGCGGCACCATCGGCGCGTCACGCGCCGCCGTGGACGCCGGCTTCGCCCCCCATTCGATGCAGGTGGGCCAGACGGGCAAAACCGTCAGCCCCAGGCTTTACATCGGCTGCGGCCTGTCGGGATCGGTGCAGCATTTTGCCGGCATGAAAACCTCCAAGGTGATCGTGGCCATCAATACCGATAAAGATGCACCGATTTTTGAAAAATGCGATTATGGGGTCATCGGCGATCTGTTCGAAGTCGTTCCCGTGCTAACCCAGGTGCTCGAGGAAAAACTTTAGCCATCCCAGCCGTCAGGCCGCCTCTCTGCTTTTTCCCGGGGACCGCCGCCGTGTACGGTCAATTGAACCTGCGCCATAGGCCGTAATGGGATCCAGGCGCTGGAGTGATTCATGCAGCAGTACATCATTATCAGATTCTTTGCGATGGCTATGGCCCTCACGGCGGCTTTTTACCTGTTTTCCATCCGCGTCAAGCGGCTTTACCGCTTGATGATGGCCGTCGAGGGCGAGACCTCGTTTAAACTGGACCGGATCGGCGCCCGCCTTTGGGTGTTGATCAAAGACGTGCTGGCGCAAACCAACGTCCGGCGCAAAAAACTGCCCGGACTGGCCCATAGCCTGATTTTTATAGGATTCCTGGCCATTCAACCCCACAGCCTGGAGCTGATGATCAGGGGCATTTACCCGGGATTCGAGCTGGGGCGATGGTTCCCCGGCGTTTACGCCGGGTACCTGGCGGTGGCCGATGTCCTGGCGCCGCTGGTGCTCGTCGGCTTTGCCTATGCCATCTACCGCAGGCTCCTGGTGCGTCCCCGCTACCTGACGCTGGGCGCCGACGCGAACCTGATCATCGCCTTAACCTGCCTGATCATTGTCACATTCATGCTGATCAACGCGTTTCCGACGCTGGTGCCCGTTTCGCCCGGAACCTACGACTACCGGCATGCGTTTCCCGTCTCCAGCGGCCTGGTGGGTTTTTTGGGCCTCAATACGATGACGGCCCATCAGGTGTTTGTCGGATACGCGGTCTGCTACTGGATTCATATCGCCACAATCCTGGGGTTTTTCGTCTACATCCCCGGCTCCAAGCACCTGCACCTGCTGGCGGCGGCCCCCAACGTGTTTCTAAAGCCGCTTGAGCGTGTAAAGGCCATCGTCAAAACCGACATTGAAAACGAGGAGCTGGAGACCTTCGGGTTGGGAAAGGTCAGCCAGCTGAACTGGAAAAATGTGCTCAACCTCTATGCCTGCACCGAGTGCGGGCGCTGCGAGGAACAATGTCCGGCGGCCAATACGAAAAAGCCCCTTTCGCCCAAGAAGGTGATCCATGACCTCAAGGTCGATCTGCTCGACCAGTCCGATGTGATTCTGGCCGGCGAAATGGATCGGGTCAAACCGATTGTGCGGGAAAATGCTCCGGTTACCGGCGACGTGCTGTGGGCCTGCACCACGTGTCGCGCCTGTGAGGACATTTGCCCGGTCAACATCCAGCATCTGGATATGATCATCGAAGCGCGCAAGCATCAGGTGCTCATGGAAGCCAGTTTCCCCTCCGAGGTTCAGGAAACCTTTACCGGCCTGGAAAACCAGGCCAACCCATGGGGGTTTGGGGCCGACAGCCGGGCCGACTGGGCCAAGGGCATGGACGTGGCCCTGATGAGCGACAAACCCGAGGCCGAATTGCTCTGGTTTGTGGGTTGTGCCGGGTCTTTCGACGACCGCGGCAAGAAGATTTCCCAGGCCATGGCCCGGGTGCTGCAGCGCGCCGGCGTGGATTTCGCCATTCTGGGGCCCGAGGAATCCTGCAACGGGGACGTCGCCCGGCGGGCCGGAAACGAGTACCTGGCTCAGATGCTGATCCAGCAAAATGCGGAAATACTCAATGGATACCGGCCAAAGAAGATTCTCACGGGCTGCCCGCACTGCTATAACATCTTGAAAAACGAATATCCCCAGTTTGGCGCCGCCTTTCCGGTGGTCAGCCATGCTCAATATCTTCTGGACCTGGTGCATCAGGGCCGGCTGAAGCCTACCGGAAAGCACGTGGGGGCGATCACCTTTCACGATTCATGTTATCTCGGGCGCTGGAACGGGATTTTTCAGCCCCCCCGAGACCTGCTGGGCGCTGTCAGCAGCCGTGCGCTGACCGAGATGCCGCGCGGCCGTGACCAGGGCTTTTGCTGCGGAGCCGGTGGCGGCCGGATGTTTATGGAAGAGACCCTGGGCCAAAGAATCAACGTGGACCGGGCCAGGGAAGTGATGCAAACCGGGGCGGCTACCGTGGCGGCCGCCTGTCCCTTTTGCGCCACCATGCTCTCTGACGGCCTCATGGACCTGCAGTCGGATATCGCCGTAAAAGATATCGCCGAAATCCTGGATGCGGCCACCGCTTGAACCGGCACACGATTCAGGCGAGACAGGCGCTGCCGACGGCAGGAAGTGATCGTGTAGGATGGTGTGAAACCCATATTCGACATCGGATCACTCATAACCCGGATGTTTTTTTACAGGATGAACAGGCTTGACTGGATAAGCCCGGAGGCGTATTTGAAATTTCATGGTTTTTAAGAAACATCGGAATCGGGACCTGCATAGGGTTTGCCGCCCGAGGCCGGTCTTTATTAAACCTCATTAATCTGGGGGATCCTGCAAGCCCTGTCCATTTTAATTTTTTGGAGCACTTAAAGCATGACACCTGAAGAAAAGATCATCGGTATTCTGGAAAAATACGAAATTCCCTATGAGGTTTTCGAGCACGAGCCGGTTTACACCAATCCTACCATGGCCGAGGCGCTAAACGTCAGCGAGGCGGATACCGTCAAGTCCCTGGTGCTGCTGACCAAGGAAAAGGAAATGGTGGTGCTGGTGTTGCCGGGAGACAAAAAAGTGGATTGGAAAAAGGCGGCGGCTGGCATCGGCACGAAGAAAGTCTCCTTTGCCAAGCCCGAGCAAGTCCTTGAAAAAGTCGGCTGCGAGGTCGGCTGCGTGCCGCCCTTCGGGCAGCTTGCCGATTTGCCCATTTTCATGGATCCGGAGCTCGGCAAAAAGGAGTTTGTGTATTTCAATCCGGGAATTCACCATAAATCGTTTAAGATCAAAGCCTGGGATTTAAAGAAAATATGCAACCCCACCTTTGTGAAGGACTAGGAGCCGAGAGCAAGCCCATGGACCCCACAAGCAAGATCACGCCCCTTCATGACTGGCATGTGGCCGCAGGCGCCACCATGGCGGAATTTGGCGGATACCACATGCCGCTTAGGTACGCATCGGCAAAGGATGAGCACCTGGCGGTGTTTTCCGCTGCCGGCTTGTTTGATACCAGCCACATGGCCGTTTTGACGGTTGACGGCAAGGACGCCTTCGACCTGCTGCAGGCCACCTTTACCCAGAACCTGGCGGCCTGCGTCGGCCGGCTGAAATCCCCCCTTTCCACCGGACGGTGCGTCTACGGGGCGTTTTTGAACGAAGCCGGAGAAGTCATCGACGACTCCATCGTCTATCAGCTGGGCCAAGACGCGTTCATGGTGGTGGTCAATGCCGGCATGGGGGCCGCCATCGCCGGGCATCTGGCCGGTTATAAGGCCGGGCGCCGGGTCGTCATCACCGACTGGACGGACCGCCTGGGCAAGGTGGATATCCAGGGACTTTATGCGGGAAAAATTCTTGCCGCGGTCCTCAAAGAGCCATCGGCGGTGTTGAATCGCATGCCCTATTTCAGTTTCAAGGGCCACTTCGACCTCGCTTTGAAAGGGGGGCCGAATCCGGTGATACTGAAAAACGGCGTCCCGATTTTGCTGTCACGCACCGGCTATACCGGCGAATTCGGCTTCGAGATCTTTATCGATCCGCAGCACCTGGTTTCCTTGTGGGAGATGCTGCTGGAAGCCGGCGGCGCCTACGGGCTTTGTGCCTGCGGACTGGCCGCCAGAGATTCGTTGCGGGCAGGGGCTGTGCTGCCGCTTTCCCATCAGGATATCGGACACTGGAAATTCATCCATCATCCCTGGCCCTTTGCCCTGCCGTTTGATGCGGATCAGAAGACATTTACGAAATCTTTTGTGGGCAGCGACGCGCTGCTGTCGTATAAGGGCGAAGAGAACACCTACGCGTTTGTGGGCCGCGACCCGCGCAAGGTGTCGCTGGAGGACGCGCCGGTGGTCGTCGATGCGCAAAACAGGCCAATCGGGAAAGTGCTGACCTGTGCCACCGATATGGCCATCGGGCTTGTGGGCGATCGGATTGTCAGTGTTGCCAGTGCCGACAAGCCGGAAGACTTTGTGCCCAAAGGCTTGTGCTGCGGTTTTATCAAAGTAAATGCCAGGCTGTCTGACGGCGATTCGGTGCAGCTCAAGGACAAGCGCCGAACCCTGGCGGTGACGATTGTCAGCGACATCCGCCCCCATCGAAGCGCACGCCGGCCGATTCTGGACATGTTGTAGAAGTTCATGTTAAACGATCGTCTTATCGGGGAGAATGATATTATGAAAGAGATCGATCAGCTGTCTTTTGCCGACGATGTGCTTTACGCCCAGGACCATGAATGGGTGCGAAAGGAAAACGAAACGGTCAGAATCGGTATTTCGGATTACGCTCAGGATCAGCTTGGTGACATCGTCTTTGTGGAACTGCCGCAACCCGGCGACGCATTCGATCAAAACGAGACCTTTGGCACCGTTGAATCCGTCAAGGCGGTTTCGGAGCTCTACATGCCGGTTTCAGGCACCGTCGAGGCGGTCAACACCGGCCTGGAAGACTCGCCCGAATGGGTCAACACCGCTCCCTATACCGACGGCTGGATGATCCAGGTCAGGCTCAAGGACCCCGACCAGCTCAATGCCTTGATGGCCAAAGCGGCCTACCTTCAGATGCTGAAAGGATAACGACCATGAGGTACTTGCCCAATACCGAGCAGGAGATTGCATCCATGCTGGCTTCCGTTGGCGTGTCTTGCCTAGACGATCTGTTTGCCTCCATTCCAGCGGCCTGCCGGAGGCAACGTCCCATGATGCTGCCGCCGGCCATGACCGAGTGGGAGTTGAACCAGCACATGACGACCTGTCGGGAGGCTGCGGTCAGCAATACAAGAGCTTTGTAGGCGCTGGAAGCTACCATCACCACATTCCCGCGGCGCTGCCCTACCTGCTGGGGCGATCCGAGTTTTCAACGGCCTACACCCCCTATCAGCCCGAAATCAGCCAGGGCACCCTGCAGGCCATTTACGAATATCAGACCCTGGTGGCGCGGCTTCTGGGCATGGATGTGGCCAATGCCTCCATGTACGACGGGGCCTCGGCGCTGGCCGAAGCGCTGCTGATGGCCGTGCGCATCACCCGGCGCAGTAAGGTGGCGGTCTCTGTGGCCATCCACCCGCTGTACCGTAAAGTCGTGGACACCTATTTCAGGCCCACCGGCTACGAAATAATCGAACTGCCCTACGGGCCGGATGGCCGCAGCGATCTTGCGGCCGTGCCGGATGTGTCCGATTTGGCCGCCATCGCCGTGCAGTCGCCGAATTTTTTCGGCTGCATCGAGGACATGGAAGCCATTTCGGCAAAGGCCCATAAAGATCCCAAGACCTTGATGGTGGCCTGTTTTACCGAACCACTGGCTTACGGCCTGCTGAAAAACCCCGGTGATTTGGGCGCCGACATCGCCTGCGGCGAAGGCCAAAGCTTCGGCATCCCGCAAAGCTTCGGCGGACCCGGCCTGGGCATGTTTGCCGCCAAGAAAGCCTATATGCGCAGCATGCCGGGCAGACTGGTGGGGCGCACCACCGACCGGGACGGAAAAAGGGGTTTTGTTTTGACGCTGGCCACCCGCGAACAGCACATCCGGCGCGAGAAGGCCACGAGCAACATCTGTTCCAACCAGGGGCTGTGCGCCACCACCGCCGCCATGTACATGGCCTTTTTGGGGGGCACCGGCCTGCGGAATCTGGCCAAACTCAACTACGACAAAGCCCAGTATCTCAAAAAGCAGCTGCTAAACGCCGGGGCCAGCGCGGTGTTTAGCGCCCCGGGCTTCAATGAATTCGTGGTCAGGCTGCCCGCGGGATTTGAACAGAAACAGCAGCGCCTGCTGGGAAAAAAGATCGTTGCCGGCCTGTCCCTGGCCGCTTTCTACCCGGAACTGAAAGATGGCTATCTGTTTTGCGCAACCGAGACCCTTACCAAGCCGGATATGGACACAGTGATCAAGGAGGTGGCCGCATGAAAGACGCCATGGGAACAAAGGGCCTGATTTTTAATGAGCCGCTTCTCTGGGAAAAAGGCGTGGCTGGCAGAACGGGGTTTTCCATGCCCCGGCGGGATGTCGAGGAATCCTTGATCGAGGCCACGCTCAAAGGCGATGGCCCGGATTTCCCCGATTTGTCCGAAGTCGATGTGGTGCGCCACTACACCCGGCTGTCCCAATGGAATTTCGGGGTGGACAGCGGTATGTACCCCCTGGGGTCCTGTACCATGAAGTACAACCCCAAGACCAACGAGCGGCAGGTGGCGTTGCCGGGGTTTACCACCGCGCATCCGATGCAGCCCCAGGAGCTGTCCCAGGGAATTTTCAAGCTGTTGTATGAATTGCAGCAGTACCTGGCGCAAGTTACGGGAATGGATGCCGTTTCGCTGCAGCCGGCCGCCGGCGCCCATGGCGAGCTGACCGGCATGCTGATCTGCCATGCCTATCATGTCCACAAGGGCAGCCCCCGATCCAAGATTCTGATCCCCGACACCGCCCACGGGACCAACCCGGCCAGCGCGGCCTTGTGCGGATTCAAGGCCGTTGCGGTCAAGTCCAATGCGCAGGGCATTCTCTCTGCGGAAGCCATCAGCGAGTTGATGGATGAAGAAACCGCCGGCATCATGGTGACCAACCCCAATACTCTGGGGCTCTTTGAAGCCAACATCAAGCAGATCGCGGAGATCGTGCACGCCAAAGGCGGGCTGGTCTATGCCGACGGCGCCAACATGAACGCGGTCATGGGCATGGTGGACATGCAGGCCATCGGGGTGGATATTTTGCATTTGAACCTGCACAAGACCTTTTCCACCCCCCATGGCGGAGGAGGGCCGGGAAGCGGCCCGGTCTGCGTCACCCGGGAGCTGGAAAAATTTCTCCCGGTGCCCAGAATCGTCCTGGAACCGTGCCGGTATGCCTTAGCCGATGATTTCCCCGAGTCGGTGGGCAAGCTGCATGCGTTTTTCGGAAACGTCGGTGTACTGATCCGGGCTTACAGCTACATTTTGAGCATGGGCGCCGAAGGGCTCAAACAGGCCAGCCAGATGGCGGTGCTAAATGCCAACTACATCAAGGCCAAGCTCGTGGATCGGTTTCATCTGCCCTATGACCGGCCATGCATGCACGAGTGTGTGTTCACCGATCAGAAGCAGGCCGCCTTCAAGGTTTCCACCCTCGATATGGCCAAGCGTTTGTTGGACTACGGGTTTCAACCCCCGACGATTTATTTCCCGCTGGTCGTCAGCGGGGCGATCATGATCGAGCCGACGGAAACCGAATCCAAAGAGAATCTGGATGCCTTTATCGAGGCCATGCGGGCCATCGCCGACGAGGCGCAACAGGATCCGGAACTGCTGCACCGGGCGCCGCTTTTGCCAAAGCTCAACCGGCTGGATGAGACCGGCGCGGCCCGAAACCCCTGTCTTCGCGGTTAAGACCCGGTCTCCGGGCCATGGGTCAGTGCTTCTCTTCAAGGATCAGGGCTTTTTTTTCGAACTGGCGCAAAGCCGACACGGCGCAGGCAAAGGGTCTTTGTCGATGGGCCGTTGCGCGCTTGGCCGGTTAGCGAAAAAACCTGTTTTTTTGATTTTGCCAGCTTGAGGAAAGGAAAAGGCATGAAATTTCTCGTTGGTTATGATGGAACGCCTTCGGCCGAAGATGCCCTGAGCACGGCCGTCGCGTACGCCAAGAGCTTCAAGGCAACGCTTGTGGTGGTCACTTCGATCTTCGGAGCCGGAGAGGATTCCAAGGAGGAATTCATCCTGGCCGAAAAGAGACTGCAGGAAGCGCAATCGCGGATCCAAAACGATGGCCTGGCCTGCGAAACCCATATCCTGGCCCGGGGCTTGGCTCCGGGAGAAGATATCGTCTCGTTTACCCGCCAAAACCCGATGGACCATATTTTTATCGGGGTTAAGCGCCGGTCCAAAGTCGGTAAATTGATTTTCGGTTCCAATGCCCAGTTTATCATCCTAAATGCCCCCTGCCCGGTGGTTACCGTGAGATAGTCAAGACACCGGGCAGGGGGCCGTAAGCGGCGACAAGGCGCCTTTTTTTAGACGGCGTCTGCATCCAAAAAGAGGGGTATCATCCATGTCAGGTACCAAAATCTGTATCCTGGGAGCCGGCCCAGGCGGTTATGTCGCGGCTGTCCGGGCCGCCCAACTGGGTGCCGAGGTGACGATCGTGGAGCAGGAAAGCCTCGGCGGAACGTGTCTGAACTGGGGATGTATTCCCTCAAAGGTTTTGATCAAGACCGCCTCCCTGATGGAGGATTTCAAGAGGGCCGACAGCTTCGGCCTTGCCCTGGCCGACACGCCAAAGCCTGATATGGCCCGGCTGATGGCCCGGAAGAATACCATCATCGAGACCCAGATCCAGGGCATCGGGGCTTTGCTCAAGCGCCACGGCATTCGTCACCTCACGGGCCGGGGCCGCATTCAAGGCCCCGGGCATGTGGCCGTAGCGCCCACCGGGGGCGAGACGATGACGGTGGCCTGGGACCGGCTGATCATCGCCACCGGCACCCGGCCGCTCAACGTCGCATCCATGGCCTTTGATGG
>JBJKSK010000106.1:0-4757 GCA_046704125.1 Desulfobacterales bacterium
CCGTGATGGTAACGGGTTCAGGATGTGTTTCTCCGATGTGAACCAGGCTGCCCGGGGGCATTCCAACCTTTCGTGAAGCCCTGCGATTGATCTTGGCCATGCTGCGTTGCCCCTTTTATCCTCGGGTAAACTTCAGATAGGCGATAAATTCACGGTTACCTTTGGGGCCCAGCACGGGGGAGGGCACCACGGCGATCACATCCATGCCCAGATCGGTAAAAAACCGGCTCAGCTCTAAAATCACCTGCTCATGCAGGACCGGATCTCTGACCACACCGCCTTTTCCCACCCTGCCTTTCCCCACTTCGAACTGCGGCTTGATCAGCGCCAGAACTTCTCCTTCCGATCGGAGAAATCGTAAGGCGGCGGGCACGACGATCTTTAGCGAAAAGAAGGAGGCATCGATGACCACCAGATCGATCGCTTCTCCAATCGCCGAGCGGGGCATGTGCCGGATGTTGGTGCGTTCGATGACCACCACCCGGGAATCCTGACGCAGCGACCACGCCAGCTGCCCGTAGCCCACATCCACGGCGTAGACCCGGGCGGCCCCGCGCTGCAGCAGACAATCCGTGAAACCACCGGTGGAGGCCCCCACATCCAGGCAGATTCGACCGCTGGGGTCAATTTCCAGGGCGTCCAGAGCCCCGGACAGCTTCAGCCCCCCGCGGCTGACAAAGGGCATGTCGCCTTGCTTGAGTTCAATCCGGTCGGCATCTGCCACCAGAGCGCCGGGTTTGTCCACCGGTGTCTCGTTGACCAGCACCTTGCCAGCCATGATCAGGGCTTGAGCGCGATGCCGGCTGGCGGCCAGGCTCCGTTTCACCATGGCTAAATCCAGGCGTTGCTTTAAAACCGCCATCGGTTATATCAAATCTTGGCAGGCGGGCCGGCCAGGTTTCGGGCGGCGGCCACGATAGATGTGGCATCGAGCTGGACCAGGGAGCGCAACAGCTTCTGTGCCCCGTGTTCGACAAAGCGGTCTTCAACGCCAAGACGCTGGATGGCAACGCCGGTGATTCCCAGATCATTGAGCGCTTCGAGAACCGCGCTGCCAAATCCGCCTTGGCGAACGTTTTCCTCTACGGTAAGCACCCGTGGGATGCGCTGTACCAGCGGCACGATGAGATCCATGTCCAGGGGTTTGACGAATTTGGCGTCTACCACGGTGGCCGCAATTTTTTCGGCCGCTAATATTTCGCTGGCTTCCATGGCTTCGCGAACGCAGCTTCCGATGGCTAGAATCACCAGATCCTGCCCGTGGGTTAAAATCTCGCCTCGGCCAATGGGCAGCGGCACGATGGGCTTTTGAACATCCACTCCGCAGCCCGCACCCCGGGGATAACGCAGCGCGATGGGACCGTTGTGCGCAAGCGCCGTAGCCAGCATCCGAGCCAGTTCGTTTTCATCCCGGGGGGCCATGACCACCATGTTGGGCAGGCTTCTCAGATAGGACAGGTCAAACAACCCATGGTGGGATGCACCGTCTTCTCCAACGATCCCGCCTCGGTCCAGCGCAAATATAACGGGAAGATTTTGGAGGCAGACATCATGCAGCACCTGGTCGTAGGCGCGTTGAAGAAAGGTCGAATAGATGGCCACCACGGGCCGCAAGGCCTCTGTGGCCATGCCTGCGGCAAAGGTCACCGCGTGCTGTTCGGCGATGCCCACATCGAAAAACCGGTCTGGATGGGCCTTGGAAAAAGGAATCAGTCCGGTGCCTTCGGGCATGGCGGCGGTTATGGCCACAATCCGTGGGTCAGTTTCGGCCAAAGCCAGCAGGGTCTGACCAAAAACATCGGTGAAAGAAGACGCTCCTTCATTTTTTGGGCAGACGCCGGTTTCCACCTCGAAGCAGCCCACGCCGTGGAAAAAAACGGGATTTTGTTCGGCAAAGGGATAACCTTTTCCTTTTTTGGTGCTCACATGCAGCAGCACCGGTTCATGAAGTTCCTTGACGTTGTTGAGAATGTCGATGAGATGGTTTAGCCGGTGACCGTCGATGGGGCCGAAATATTCAAAATTAAAGGCTTCAAAAAGCATACCCGGAGTGATGAAGGTCTTGAAGGATTCCTCGGAGCGTTTGGCAAACTGGTAAATGTCGTCTCCGATCTTGGGAAGCGATTTGAGAAAATCCCCGAATTCCCGTCGCCATTCCTGCAGCCGTTTGGCGGAAAAGGTTCGGCTCAGAAACGAAGACATGGCTCCCACGTTGTGGGCAATGGACATGTCGTTGTCGTTGAGGATAACGATCAGATCCTTGTGGATGTCCCCGGCCTGGTTCAGGCCCTCGTAGGCCATTCCGGCGGTCATGGAACCATCACCGATGACCGCGATGACCTTGTGTTCTTCCTGTTTGATGCGCTTTGCGCAGGCAATCCCAAGCCCGGCCGAGATGGACGTTGAACTGTGCCCGGCGGAAAAAGCATCATAGGGACTCTCCCCCCTTCGGGTAAACCCGCAAATGCCCCCGTGCTGCCGCAGGGTGGAAAACCGATCCCTGCGGCCGGTGAGAATCTTATGGGCATAGGATTGGTGGCCCACATCCCAGACGATCTTGTCGTCCGGGGCATCAAAGACGTAATGGATGGCGATGGTTAACTCCACCACACCGAGGCTTGAGGCCAGATGGCCGCCGTTTTTGGAAACGACATCCACAATTATCTGCCGGATCTCTGCCGCCAGGGCGGGAAGATCCGTGCGGGGTAAAGCTTTGAGGTCGGCCGGGGATTCGATTTTTTCAAGTAGGCTCATCTTCGTGTTTCTCTATCGATTGATCGGTTCAGGTTTTATCCGTTGGGCCGGTTTCGCAAAATCGTTTTTGGTATTTTCACCGGCTGCGTTCGATGATGTAGCCGGCGATGGCGCGAAGCGGATCGGCGCGCTCGCCAAAGGTGTCTATCGCACGGATGGCGGTCTGAACAAACTGTTTGGCACGCATTTTGGCCTCGGGGACGCCAAGCAGCGACGCATAAGTGGTTTTGCCCCTGACGCTGTCGGTGCCAACGGCTTTTCCCATGCGTTTCGAATCGCCTTCCACGTTGAGGATGTCGTCGGTGATCTGAAAGGCCAGTCCGATGTGTCCGGCGAAAGTGCTGAGTTGCCTGATGAACTTGCCGCCATCTGTCGCTCCGCCCAGAAGCGCGCCGGCGGCAACCGATGCCTTTATCAGGGCCCCGGTCTTTAACTGGTGCAGGGACTCGAGTTCACCATAGTCCAGGCCCCGGTTTTCCGAGTCCATATCCCGCATCTGCCCTTCGATCATGCCTTGGCAGCCGGCCGCCCTGGAGATGGTCCGGATGGTTTGAACCCATTGGTCTGTCCGGCGGTTGTCGGCGTTTCCGGCCGCAACGGCCATGATTTCAAAAGCCAGGGTGAGCAGGGCGTCTCCGGCCAAAATGGCCGTGGCCTCGTCAAAGGCCACATGACAGGTCGGTTGCCCGCGGCGCAAGGAGTCGTCATCCATGGCCGGCAGGTCGTCATGAATCAGTGAGTAGGTGTGAATCATCTCCAAGGCACAGCCGGCTTCCAGGACATCGGTATCGACGTGGCCGCCTGTGGATTCGGCGGCGGCTTCGGCCGATGCCAGGCACAGCACCGGCCTCAGGCGCTTGCCGCCGGCCATCAACGAATGGGTCATGGCGGATTTGAGCCGCGTTTCATCCGGCATAACCGTTTCGATCCAGCTTTTCAGCCGAGCGTCTATGACCCGTCGTTTTTCTGAAAGATAGGTTCCCAGATTAAACGGTTGCCGATTAGTGGATTCAAATATCGCGTTCATGAAACCTTTGAGTCGGACCCCATATCGGCCTGAGGGGAAAAGGGCTGTTCGATGACGGTCCCATCGTCTTTTTTCAGCAGCATCATGGCTTTTTTTTCGGTACGATCCAGAGCATCGGAGCAATAGCGGGACAACTTCACCCCTTCTTCAAACTTCTTGATGGCTTTTTCAAGCGGAAGATCCCCTGTTTCCAGTTCGGAAACGATTTGCTCGAGCTGTTTCATCGCTTTTTCAAATGTTTGTGTGGCCATCAGCCGATATCTCCTCCACGAGGCAGGTGAGGCTGACTTTTTCCAGAAGCACCTGAATGCGGCAACCGGGGGAAACCGAGGCGAAATCCCGCAGCAGGCGGCCTCCAGGAAGGCTGCGGGCGATGCTGTAGCCCCGGGCCAGCACGGCCAGCGGGCTCAAGGCATAGAGCCGGGAGGTTTGCTGCTGGAGGCCGTGTCTTTTGCTGCTGATATGCATTTGGTAAAATACGGCCAGGTTGCTGATGCAGCCGGCAAGTTTCTCCTTTAGGGTTTGCACCTGCACAACCGGGTTTTGTGACTGCAGGCGGACCTGGCGCCATTTCAGACGTTCCTGCCGAAGGGCCAGATCACGATGAAAAGACCCGATCATGTGGGTGGTCAGATCATCGATGCGAAGCCTCAGGTCCTCAAGCCGTTTGGCCGGATGCACCAGGCGCCGGCTCAGTTCGCTCAGGCCAACTCGATAACCGGAAATCGGCTGCGCCAAACGGTTGCCCAGTGCCGCCGAGCATTGGGCGAGTCGTCGCTTCAACTCCGCCTTTTCTGGAACGACCAGTTCGGCCGCCGCAGAAGGGGTGGGGGCTCTGAGATCGGCCACAAAATCGGCGATGGTAAAATCGGTCTCATGCCCGACGGCGGAAACCACCGGTATAGCCGATGCCGCAATCGCCCGGGCCAGGACCTCGGTGTTTAAAGCCCACAGGTCTTCCAGCGAGCGTCCGCCC
>JBJKSK010000107.1:0-2983 GCA_046704125.1 Desulfobacterales bacterium
TGAAAAAAAATTTTCGTTTGATGTAAATAATTTTGCTTTTACCCCGGTTTCAGCGGAGGTGCCTTATTCTTAGAAATATTAATAACTATGCCATATTAATCATAAAATTGAATATTTTTGAGAATAAACTGAATAAAATGAATCCGAATCAGACAGTTCGGTACGTTAATTGCGTAAACATACTTTGCTTTGTTTGGTCGCTTTCTGTTTCGGACCAAGCCGATACCATACCACCAAAGGAGGAACGTATGAACGGAAGGAAACTGTGGACTAGTCTGATCGCGGGTTTTTTTATGCTGACCTTATTCGCCGGATCTGCCTCCGCCGAGAAAATCCTGAAATTTGGCGTGCTTGGCCCGTTTACCGGTCCCTCGGCCAAAACGGGCGCCGAGTTCAAGGATTCTGTGACCATGGCCATGCAAAAGATTCACTACAAAGTCGGCGACTACACGCTCAAGCCGGTCTGGATCGACAGTCAGAGCGACCCGGCCAAGGCGGTCGGCGCCTATGCCGAGGCATGTGAACGCATCGGCATCCAGGCCGGGATACTCAACTGGCACAGTTCCGTGGCCGTGGCGGTCATGGACGTGGCGGCCAAGTACAAGGTGCCCCACATGTTCGGTTTCGGGGCCACCGACGTGGTCAACAAAAAATGGTTGAGCGATCCCGCAAAATACAACTACTGGGGCGGCAAAGGCTGGCCGGTGCCTGCCAAACTGGAGACCGGATATGCCGCAGCCGTCAACGATGCGGTGGAAAGCGGCCGGTTCAAGCCCAAATCCAAAGTCATTGCGATCGCCTGTGAAGACACCGACTGGGGCCACAGCGCCGGAGACGCCGTGGCCGCCGAATTCAAGAAAGATGGCTGGAAAGTGGCCTCAGAGGACTATTTTGCGCTTACCCAAACCGATTTTTATACCCTGCTGAGCAAATACAAAAGCGAACACGTGTCGGTCATCTTCAGCACCAGCACCGCCGCTCCAGTCACCACGGCCTTTATCAAACAGATCCGCGATGTGGGGCTGAAGTCGCTTGACATCAGCGACGGTCTGGGCTGGTCGGGCAACTGGTACAAGATGGCCGGGGCCGCCTCCAACGGCGTGCTGGATATGATTCCGCAACTGGCCACCCCTGAAGCCAAAGCGTGGGCGGCGGAGTTTCAGAAGCGATTCGGCGTGGAGCCCAGTCCGTCTGCCGCCGGGCTCTCCTTTGACTATACCAATTTTTTCATCAAACTCTTAAAGCGCACCTATCAAGAATACGGCAAGCTGGACAAAGAAACCATCCACAAGGTGATGGTCGATGAGATGAACACCGGCAAGCTGACTTACACCAGGGCCGAGGGTGCCATTATCATGAACGAATACAAGTACACCAAGCAGTCCATGCCGGACCCGGTGGTGGGCGAAAAATACTATTTCTTCCCCGTCATCCAGTACGAAAACGGCGTTGGAAAAATTGTTTTTCCTGAGAATTTAGCGGATACTCATTTGGCCGTTCCATAATACTCGCCGCCGGGCCACGGGGGTTTCGTCCAGAGGCGCCGGTTGCCCATTTCCAACTTTTTCAATCAGGTGAGAAGCCAATGATCGTACTCGAGACCCGGGAGCTAACCAAGCAATTCGGCGGGCTGACGGCCGTCAACGCGGTGTCCATGCACATCGATGAAGGCGACATCGTGGGCTTGATCGGCCCCAACGGGGCGGGAAAGACCACGCTGGTCAACGCCATTGCCGGACTCAATCCGCCGACTTCAGGCCAGGTGATCCTGTTTGGTGAAAACACCACGGGCAAGACCCCGGAATGGATGTGTAGGCGGGGCCTGTCGCGCACCTTTCAGATTCCCATTCCCTTTCCCAAGATGAGCGTGCTGGAAAACGTCATGACCGCCGCCATCTTTGGCAACAAGCCCGGCGCCATCCAGGACCCGGCGGCCCACAGCCGCAAGATGCTGTCGTTTGTCGATTTTCCCATCGCCGAAGACACCCTGTCGGAAAAACTCAACACCGTTCAGCTCAAGCGCCTGGACCTGGCCAGGGCGCTGGCCAGCGGCCCCAAGCTGCTGTTTCTAGACGAGCTGGCCTCGGGGTTGAGCGAAGGCGAACTCAAAGACATCATGCAGCTGATCTTAAAGATCCGGGACCAGGGGGTCACGATTTTGATGATCGAGCACATCATGCAGCTGATCATGGGGTTGTGCAACCGCCTGGTGTGCATCCAGTTTGGCGTGAAGATCGCCGAAGGCAGCACCCAACAAGTGGCCAATGATCCCAACGTGACCAAGGCCTACCTGGGCGATGCGGGAGACAGCTGCCCCCCCGATGCCCGGCAACCCGATTAGTCAATGGAGACCCGATGTTACTGGAAGTCAAAAACCTCAATGCCGGCTACGGCTTTTTGCAGGTCCTGCGCGATGTCTCGCTGGCCGTGGACACCGGCGAGTACGTGTGCATGGTGGGTCCAAACGGGGCGGGCAAAAGCACCACGCTAAAGACCATCGCCGGCCTGATTGCGCCCACGAGCGGCCAGATCCTGTTTGATGGAAAACCCATCGGAGGGATGCCGGGAAACAAGGTGGCCCGCCGGGGAATATCGTTTGTGTCCGAAGAGATGAACCTGTTTGTCAACATGACCGTGCAGGAGAATCTGGCCATGGGGGCTTACACCATCCGCGACAAACGAATCGAAAAAGATCGGCTGG
Organism: Desulfobacterales bacterium; assembly: GCA_046704125.1. GTDB lineage: Bacteria > Desulfobacterota > Desulfobacteria > Desulfobacterales > JBJKSK01 > JBJKSK01. The sequence continues at coordinate 2,702 of JBJKSK010000107.1, forward strand.
ACTTTGTTTTTGACCTGTTTCCCCGCCTGGTGGAGCGGCGCAACCAACTGGCCGGCACCATGAGCGGGGGAGAGCGCAAGATGCTGGCCATCGGCCGGGGGCTGATGTCCAATCCCAAGCTGCTGCTGGTCGACGAGCCCTCCTTTGGCCTGGCTCCGCTGCTGACCGAAGCCGTGTTCAAGTCCCTGGACACCCTGATCAAGCAGGGGGTGACCATCATGCTGGTGGAGCAAAACGTGACCAAGACCCTGGCGGTGACCGATCGCGGCTACGTGCTGGAAA
>JBJKSK010000108.1:0-4283 GCA_046704125.1 Desulfobacterales bacterium
GTTCCAGGCTGCGGGCCTCCCGGCAGGCTTGCTCGAAAGCTTTCCCCGTGGCAAAAACGCTGATCATGCCGCTTTGAGAAAAAGCGTAGGACTGGCCTCCGATTTCGGCCAGGGCCAGATGCAGAGCGATACTTTCCCTGCCCAGACGGCTGAAAATTTCCATGGCCCGAAGCGCCTTGGGCTCTGTGCAGGATCGGTAAAAGCGCCACAACCATCGAAACAACGCCGGCTCGGGACGAAGCCGGATGGAAAAGGGCCCGTCGGGATTCAACAGATGCTTCAGCCCTTCGGCCACCATTCCCGGGCTGGAAAGCGGCTGGCAGTGGCTGGGCAGAATAAGTCCGGCATTTCCCGCGGAGCTTCCGGCCGGCAGGCGGCTTTTTTCGATGACGGTGACCCCTGCTCCTTTAGCTGCCGTATAATAGGCCGTGCACAACCCGATCACCCCACCGCCGACAATCACCACATCCGATTTTGCGCCTGGCATTTCCCCCCTCCTGATTGGCCATCCATGACTCAGCGTTTAAGGCATCCGATACAACATGGCATTGACGTTCATCCCCGCCCCCACGGAGGCAAAAACGGCGATATCGCCGGAATTCAGGGGCGCGCTATCCAGTTTTTGTTTCTGGATCAGGTCAAAGAGGGTCGGCAACGTCGCCACCGAGCTGTTTCCCGACCAGGAAATCATCATGGGCATCACGCCCTCGGGGATGGTCTCGATCCCGCAGATCTGATACAGCCGTTTGAGCATGGCCTCGTCCATCTTTTCATTGGCCTGGTGGAGCAGGATCTTTTTTACGTCACCAAGGCCCACTCCGGCCTTATCCAGAATGGTGCGGATCATTTCGGGCACGGCCCGCACCGCATATTTGAAGATCTGGTGGCCATCCATCTTGACCAGCCGTTCGTTTCCGTCCCGTCCCGGGTGATAGGAGGGCCCCATCCGGAGCAGATACGGATTTTCAAAAGTGTCACAGCGTGTCATATGGGCCAGCAATCCGGCATCCGCCTCCGTTGCCTCCACCAGCGTCGCTCCGGCTCCGTCGGCAAAAATCATGCTGTCGATATCGTGGGGGTCTGTAACCCGTGAGAGAATTTCAGCCCCGATGACAAGCATCTGGTTGGCATCGCCGGATTTGATGTAATAGTCGGCCAGAATCATCCCTTGAAGCCACCCGGGGCAGCCGAAGGGAAGATCCAATGCCAGGGTGTAAGGGTTTTTGATGCCCAGTTTGTGTTTGACCCGGGCGGCAATGGTGGGAAGCTGATCGATTCTCGAACTGCCCTCTTGTACATCTCCCATGTTATGGGCCACGATGATGCCATCCAACTTTTCCCGGTCTCTGCCGTCTAGGGCCTCTTGGGCCGCGAGACACGCGATGTCGGAGGTAAACAGTCCCGGTTCGGCATATCGCCTTTCCTGGATTCCGGTGATCTCCGCCAGTTTTTGAACGATCTCGACGTTTGGCCGGGCGAGTTTTTTTCCGTCGGCACCGAAGAATTCGTTGTGAATAAAATGCGTATTGGGTATCTTTCGCGTCGGCAGGTAGCTGCCACTGGCGGCTATAAAGGAGTTTGCCATTTTCAATCCCGATATATCTATATAATAAAATTAAAAATATTTTCCAAGCACGCGATTCTGAAAAGCACGAATTAAAAATTATATAACAAAGTTAGTTCATCAGTCAAGACGGCCCCCACGGGAAAAAGGACGCCGGCGCGGCCCGCATTTTTAAATTTTTTATCAGAAACCATTTGCAAGGACAACCAGCATCATGAACAACGACTCCGACAAGGTCATGGGCCTATCCGAGGCCGTAGCCCGGTATGTACCTGACGGCGCCCATATCTCCATCGGCGGGTTTACGCTAAACCGCAACCCCATGGCGGCCGTCTATGAAATCATCCGCCAGAAAAAAAAAGAGCTTCATGCCTATGCCCACTCCAACGGCCAGGGAATTGACGAATTAATCGGTGCCGGATGCGTTTCCAGGCTGGAAATCGCCTATGCCGGCACCGGGCGGTTTGCCTCCACATGCATCCGGTTTCGAAAAGCCGTCGAAGCCGGACAGCTTGCCGTGGAAGACTATTCCAATTACCAGATGACCCTGCGGTTCATGGCCGGAGCCATGGGGGTGCCGTTTCTTCCCGCGCGCTCGGCGCTCGGCACCGACATCCTCACGCATTGGGGCTTTTCCCCGGAAGACAGAAAAGCAGACCCCAAACTCCCCGACTTGAAGCTGCATGTCATGGACAACCCTTTCGGCAACTGGGCGGATACGGCCAAGGTGGTCGTGGTTCCGGCCATCAACCCGGATGTGACCATCATCCATGCCCAGCTGGCCGACTGCCAGGGAACGGTGCGCATCGAAGGATTGACCTTCGCCGATATCGAACAGGCCAAGGCGGCACGCCACGTCATCGTTACCTGCGAACGGCTGGCAGACACCAAAGAACTCCGGGAGGACCCTGGCCGCAACCAGATCCCGTTTTTCTGCGTGGATGCAGTGGTCCCCGTTTTCATGGGTGCCTACCCCACAGCCTGCTACCGCAACTACGACTACGATCCGACCTATCTCAAGGACTACCGGGACGCGGCCCCAGACGATGCCGCCTACCAGCGTTATCTCCAAAGCCGTGTCTTTGGCGTGCAAACCCACCAGGGCCTGCTGGACATGGCCGGTGAAAACCGGTTGGCCTCCCTTTGCGCCGACCCGCGCACCGGTTACGCGGTGGGCCTGGACCGGCGCTGAGACAACCTTTGACGTGGCTTTAGGCAAAAAGGATACAACGTTATGGATTACACCCTGAAAGAAATGATGACGATTGCCGCCGCCCGGGAGATCCAGGACGGCGACATCGTCTTTTGCGGCACCGGAATCTCGATGCTGGCGGCCATGGCGGCCAAGCACATCAGCGCCCCCCGCAGCGTGTTGTTTTTCGAAACCGGCGCCATCGATTCCAAACTGGAAGAAGTCCCCCTGGCCGTGGGTGATTCCCGGGTCATGTTCTGGACCTCGGTCAACGGCAGTTTGGCCGATTCTTTTGCCTTCATGCAAAACCGTTTCACCGGCTCCCGGGTGGTGGGGATCATGGGCGCGGCCCAGATCGATCCCTACGGCAACCTCAACTCCACGGTCATCGGCGACTACCCCCATCCCCAGGTGCGGTTTTCCGGAAGCGGCGGGGCCAGTGACGTGGCTTCTTTCGTGCACCGGACCATTCTTTTCATGCAGCACGAGCGGCGAAAATTCGTACCCAAGCTCGATTATCTCACCAGCCCCGGCTGGCTCAACGGTCCCCGGGGGCGCCAGGAGGCGGGGCTTCCCGAAGGCGGGCCATCTGCCGTGGTAACCAACATGGCCCTGATGGCATTTGACGAAACGACCAAGCAGATGTATCTCAAGGGCTGTTTTCCAGGGGTCAGCCCCCAAGCCGTGCAGGATCACACGGGCTTTTCCGTGGACATCTCGCGTGCCGTGGAGGTTGCTCCCCCTACGCCGCGGGAACTGTCCATACTGAGAGAAAAATGCGATCCACAGCGACTCATTCTGGGATGAGCCAGACCATCGTCTCGATCCTTCCAGGCCATGAGCCGGTTCGCGCCCCCAGGGCCAGCCCCCGGGGGCACCGCCTAAAAAAAATGCCATCTTTTCCCCATTGGTTCCGGCTTGACCGGGAAGCGGAATCGATATGAAGCGCAAATTTGCCGCCCTTGCCATCATTTGTGTTGTCGCCGCCGGCGCTGCCTATTTCTGGATCTCCAGCCAGCCGCGCGCCATGGTGCTCACGGGCATCGTCGCCACAGACGCTGAGCACGTAAACTCCATGATTCAGGGCCACCTGCAAAAACTTCTGGTCAAAGAGGGCGATACCGTCAAAAAGGGGCAATTGCTGGCTTTGATTCAGCCTCAGGAGTGGCAGGCCGATCGGGCCTTTTACCAATCCAGCGCCGACGCCTCGGCCGCGCTCGTGGACCAGGCCAAGGTGGACTTAAAACTCACGGAAGACCAGACTCGGGACGCCATCCGCCAGGCCGAGGCCAGCCTGGCCATGAACAAGGCCCAGGTTGCCCAGGCCGAGGCCGATCTGAATTATGCGAGGTGGTTTTTCAATCGGGCAAAAACCCTGATGGCGCGAAAGGTCAGTTCAGAGCGCGAGTACAACCAGGCCAAATCAGATTACGCGTCAGCCCAGGCACGGGTGGATGCCCTTCGCAAGCAGGCGGAGGCAGCCGCCGCTGCACTGAGTCTGGCAAAGGCCGGTGTTCAACAGGTGGC
>JBJKSK010000109.1:0-6113 GCA_046704125.1 Desulfobacterales bacterium
TTTATGTTCCGGGGGGAAAAGGCGGTTTGACCCCGCTGGTGTCTTCCGTGCTCATGGGGGCGATCCCGGCTAAAATCGCGGGGGTAAATCATATTACCATGGTCACTCCGCCGATGGCTGACGGCAGCGTCAATGCCCATTTGCTGGTGGCCGCAAAAAAAGCGGGCGTGGATGCCATCTTCAAGGCGGGAAGCGCATGGGCCATCGCCGCCCTGGCTTATGGCACCGAAACCATCGCCAAGGTGGATGTAATCGTGGGGCCGGGAAACATCTTCGTCACTTTGGCCAAAAAAATCGTGGCCGGCACCGTGGGCATCGACATGATCGCCGGGCCCAGCGAGATTCTGGTAATCGCCGATAAAACCGCCGATTCAAATTGGGTTGCCGCCGATATGCTCTCCCAGGCCGAGCACGATGCCCTGGCTTCGGCCGTGCTGGTCACCGATTCCCAATCCCTGGCCCAGGCGGTGACAGAGGCCGTGGACCGTCAGCTCGAGGCGCTTTCTCGCAAAGAGATCGCCAGTGCCTCAATAGAGCACTTCGGTGGCATTTTCGTGGTTCATGACCTGGATGCAGCCCTTGACCTGGCCAACCGGATCGCTCCGGAGCATCTGGAACTGCAGATCGCCGAGCCTTTTTCCCGTCTGAGCCGGATCCGAAATGCCGGTGCGGTCTTTGTGGGGCGCTTCACCCCGGAGCCGGTAGGCGATTACATGGCCGGGCCAAACCATGTGCTGCCTACCGCGGGCACGGCCCGATTTGCCTCGGCGCTGTCCGTGGACCACTTCCTGAAAAGGACCAGCCTCCTTTATTACGACGAGGCCGCTTTCCGGAACGAAGCCGCCGACATAGTGGAACTGGCCGGAATCGAGGGTTTGGATGCCCATGCCAATTCCGTTAACATTCGGTTGCGGTAAACCGCCGTATTCTGTTTGCCCGGCTCTTTTTGAGTCAGAGCCCAATTTTTGTTCAATCCGGAAATGCCCGATAAAAACGGGATGCGACATCAGGGCTCATTGGCTGGAAGAATCTCATCGACGGCGGCTCGAATTTTTCTTCCCCTTTTCGAGTCCGTCTTCTTGGCCTTCGGAATGGCAACATATAATCCCCTGTCCAACCGGGAAACGGCACCGGCCTTGGTGAGCTTGTAAATGGCATTGGAAACCTGGCGGTTGTCCAGCCCGGTTTTTCGCATGATTTCGGGGGTGCTTATGCCGGTTTTTTTCCGCTGTGAACGAAGCAAATCCAATACGATGTCCAAGATGGCCGCAGGCTTTCCGTTGGCCGTCTTGTTGGCTTTTCTCTTCGGTTTTTCTGTCGCCGAAACCGTTTCAAGGGCAGCTTGGCGGCTTGACTTCTTGGATAGACTTTCCAGACTGCTGGCAATGGTCCTGAGGGCATCGGCAATTGCGGCAATTTCTTGTTGCATCGAATTCTCCTTAACATTTTGACGATATTTGAAGACGTTTGGTCCGGTCCGGTGCCATCCGTGTCACCATGTCAAAGGCCTTGAAGACACAGGCCTAATGCGTCCCCGATCACGGGTTGGCACCGGTTCACTATTATCTGCTTTGCAATGGGCAAGATCTCGCCGCGGCCGAAACAAGCAGGCAAAAGCTTTGATAAGATCTTTGCTATTGACTCGGTTTATGAGTCTGTTGAAAGACTGTTACACCCTCGCAATCCGATTTTGATACCTTAAAATGTATCGGAATCGCTTTTGGTTTTCTCCGCAAGACGTTTCTGGTGAGGGATTCTGGGACGCGGATGGCCTTGCTTCGGAACACGGGTTTTGCGTAGAGTTTTCGTCTCCTGCGCCGCTGGCTGCCGATGCCTGGAACGGGTGCCGACAATGGCCACCAGTTGCCCCACCGTATCCCGAATTTGCCGAGCACGCTGGCTCAGCTCCCCGGAGGCGCTGGCCGACTCTTCGGAATTGGCCGCATTCTGTTGGGTGACCGAATCGATCTGGGTCATGGCGCTGTTGAGCTGACCAATGCCTTGGGCCTGTTCGTTGGAGGCCAGCGCGATTTCTTTAACCAGATCCCGGGCCCGGGCCGCACTGTCGGCTACCTCGCCAAAGGCCTTGTTGGTCTGCTGCACGAGTTGTTCTTCATCCTGGATCTTGGAAACCGTGTTTTCAATGAGATCGGCGGTCGTTTTGGCGGATTCGGCCGAGCGCATAGCCAGGTTTCGGACCTCTTCGGCCACCACCGCGAATCCGGCTCCCGCTTCCCCGGCCCGGGCGGCCTCCACGGCGGCATTTAGGGCTAGCAGATTGGTCTGGAAGGCAATCCCGTCGATGGTTTTTACAATGGCGGAAGTATCCCGGCTCGCTTGGCTGATTTCGCCCATGGCCTGGGTTAGTTGTGCCATAAAATCATTGGCCCGGCCCACGACTTGGTTGGCTTCGTTGATCACCCGCACGGCCTCGTCGGCATTTTTAGCATTTTGTTGGGTCATGGCGGCCAGCTCTTCCAGCGAAGAGGCGGTTTGCTCCAGCGACGAGGCCTGAGAGGAGGCTCCGTCCGCCAAACTTAAGCTGTTGCTGCTGATCTGCTCGCTGGCATCGGCCACGTGCTGGGAGCCATCGTTTAACGTGCCGATGATGCGATGAATCGGGCCCGTGATGGATCGAGCCACCAGAATGGAGAGCGGAAGGGTGATCAGGATGCAGATCAGAGCCACGAGAAGCAACAGCCTCACCATCTCCCAGGTGTTGCTCATGTATACGCTATGAGGAAAGAGGGCCGTCACCGTGCCGATGACGGTAGGACCGTTGGCAAGGGCCATGGCTGCCTGGGAATAGGGGATTTTGCCCACCGTCACATCGCCTATACGGATCGTTCGGCCGTCGATTTTAAAATGCTGTCGCGAGTGAGCCAAAATGGTCGGGTCAAAGGCCGTGTAATCTTTCAAGGTGCCGATGCTCAACTTTCGGCCGTTAAAGATATTGATCTTCGCACCGGAATACTTGGCAATTTTTGTGATGAACGCATCGTTAAACAGCCGGGTAACGGACACGGCTCCGAATTGGCGCTTTACCGAGCGTTTCTTGACCTTGTCGTAAATTACCGCAAAGGCGGGTGCCATCGCTGTGATGCCCACCCAGGGCGGCTGGCTGACAAAAGCGACGTCGGCTGTTTTGGACGTCTTGACGCCGACGGCCTCGCTCAGATCGGACGGCAGTTGGTTTGTTTTGGTCCAGGTGGCGTCCCTGATTTGAGCGCCCTCGGCTACTGTGGTGGTCTGGTAGCTGACGGATTTTCCCACGGTGAAGCGGTAGGCCGCCAGGAACTGATCGCCTTTATGTCTGATGACGGCCACTAGCTGATCTTTCATGTCATAGACCGCCACCTGGCTGTAATTGCTGGTCATAATCGCGCCGTAAAGTTTTTGCATCATCTCGCTTATGGCTTGCTGCACAAACAGCTGATCCTGCTGGCCCGTGAACTGGCTTAAAAATTGGAGGTTGGAGCCGACGTCCGCCGCCGGGGTAATTTGTTTGACAAAACCGACGGCCTCGGTGCGCATGGCCCTGACTTGGTCGTTTATCATGACAAACGCCTTTTGCAGACTCCCATCAATGGCGGTGACGTTTTGTTTTCGAACGGTAAGCGAAACAATCACCGTAGATACGAGCATAATCAGGATTACCAATGAGACCATGACCACCGTGAGTTTGTTTTGAAGTTTCATAGACCGGATCCTTATTTTTCTTCGTAGGTCCAATTTTCCGCCATGGTAGAAACCCCGATTGAAGCATCCATTTGGCGTGGTTTGCCTTCCAGGAACGAAATGACTAAAAAGCGGTTTTTACCGTTGGTGAAGAAACGCGACGCATCCTTACGGCAGATGACTTTTTCAATGCATCCATGCAAATCTTTTGAATGAATGCAACGGGGTGAGAAGGGCCTTTCATGGGCATCATGGGTGTACTCCCTATTTCTGATCGATCATAATCCTGCAAATCCACGTTCCAGGGTTTTCTATCTAAATTTTTACATAATGAGGGGTTACGCGTTACAAGTCAAGCAACTTTTGGTTACCCGGCTTTGTGGACTTTTAACCAATATCAGAGGTGTTATCAAGATTTTTGGTATTTGGCGGCCCTTTTCTTTGCGAAGTAAGGTCACTGCTTTTTTGGGGGGTAGTACCGACAGGTGAATCGGGCTAATTTCCATGTCCGATGATGATAACGGCCTGGGAGCTTTTGCCGTCGACTTTGATGGTCAGGGGGGTTAAAAGACGCACGTGGCACAGGAACTGGGTTTCCGATGCGGGGCAATGCTTCTGGAGCCAGTTCCAGTCCAAGTAGTCTTCTTTGCTGCTGGCCACCGTGATGTAGCTGATTCCCATGGAAGTGATGTTGTGGAAAAAATGCGATCCCTGGGACGGATCGGCCTGAAAGGCCTCAGTCTTGGTTTCCACAATGGAGGCTACGCCTGAAATGTCGTTCCAGGTCACCGGGATTCCCAGCCATCGGTCCCTGGACCCCCAACGGCCCGGCCCGATGAGCAGGTATGGCCGGTTGTCCTTGGAGATGGCGGCGTTGATCTTGCTGATTTCGGCGGCTATTTCCAGGGTCCGGGCCGGGTCGCAGCGGTCCGGACGGACGTAGACGATATCGGAGATATCGGTGACAGTCCCGTTTCCCAGGGCTCGGTTGGAGGTGCAAAAGGCGCGGGCCCGGTCTGTCTCGGTGATTTCGACTTCCATCTGCTGCCGGCCAAGGCCCATGGGCCGGATCTGCAGCAGGGCAAACTCCGGTACGATTTCCGGCCGGCCCATGGGCAGGTTGACGGCAAACTCGATTTCCACCGGACAACCCATTCCTTTTCGTCCTATTTCCAGGATGTCCGACAAGATCTCTGGCAGCGGGAACGATTGGTGCTTGAGGATGCTGGCAAAGGTCATGACCCGGTAGCCGGGTCCGCGGTTGATGTCCCGGATGCGCTGGTCATCGGGGTTGTAGAGGCTAGACAGATACTGAACGGGCAGATGGTCGGAAAAGTCGGTGATTTCCAGCCGGGCCAGGGTGGCGTCTTCGCCCGGATTCAGGGCGTCGGAGGTGTCGGAAAATTTCAGGGCGAAGAAAAAACGCTGGGCATTTTTCAGGATGTCTTCCACCGTGGAAAACTGGGGCAGAAACCGGGGATAGCGGGGAGAAAAACGCAGGGCCTGTTCTCCTTCCACCACGGTCTTTCCCAGGCCCAGGGCGATGTGGGCGATGCCCTCTTCGGGTTTCATGTGGTCCATAGGATAAAAATTATACGACTGGGCCACCCCGGAAAGCGGCGGGTAGAAATAATCGCCCCAGGCGCTGCCGTTTAGTTTCTGGATGATCACCGCCATTTTTTCATCTTCGATCCGATGCTGGGTGCTGCGGCCAAAGGATCGGGGAGCCTCCAGAAAGGTGGAGGCATAGACCAGTTTGATGGCCCGCATCAGTTGACCCAGGCGCACTTCGGGGTCCGGGTGCCGGTTGGGCAGCATGCAGGTCTTGTAGATGCCGGCAAAGGGCTGGTACTGGGCATCCTCCAGCAGGCTGGAGCTGCGGATGGCCAGTGGGTATTTGACCTGGGCCAGAAAGGTGGTCAGGTCTTTTCTAAACCATTCCGGAAACCGGGCGCGGAGAAAGGTTTCGTTGATCCGGGCGTCGGTGAGGGTTTCCGTATCGAGATTGATCAGATCGTTTTCCACCATGAAGGCATCAAAGCATTCCGTGGAAATCACCAGGGTGTTGGGTACGGTTATGGCCACATCGCTGAATTTTTTCTGCAGCTGCGGGTTTTCCTTGAGAAGCGTGGTGACAAAGGCCAACCCCCGGGCCTTCCCGCCCAGGGAGCCTTTGCCCAGCTTGATGAAATCGGCATCCGGGTCAAAGTCTTCGGAGACGAAATCGGTGACGATGCCCCGCTGTCGGCCCTTGCGGCGCTCATGGATGCAGGCCACCAGATAATCCTTGAGGGCTTCGGCGGTTTCGAAATCCGTGGCCTTGACCGGCTTGAGCCGGGTGGCCAGAAGAATCTCGGAGCGGGCCATCAGCCAGCAGCAGTAGTGGTTTCGCGTGGCAAGGAAAAACACCGCCTCACCGGGCACCGACGGCAGAA
>JBJKSK010000110.1:0-4836 GCA_046704125.1 Desulfobacterales bacterium
CGAGGTGCGGGGGGGCAAATCGCCGCGCATCAAGCGGCTCTCCGAGTACATCGGCGAGAGCTACTTCGATTACCTGGCCGGGCTGCCCGATCTGGTGCTGCTGATGGACGAATCCCATCGATATCGAGCCAGTGCAGGGGTGCGAGCCATCAATGAGCTTAAACCTATTTTGGGTTTGGAATTGACGGCCACACCTTTCGTGGAGACCGGTCGTGGCCCCGTGCCATTCAAAAATGTGATTTATGACTATCCTTTGGGTAAGGCCATGGCTGACGGCTTTGTAAAGGAACCGGCCGTGGTGACGCGCAAGAATTTCAATCCCGCCGGCATGTCGGCCGAAGAGATCGAGCGGCTGAAGTTGGAGGACGGCATCCGCCTCCACGAGAGCGTGAAGGTCGAACTGGAGACCTATGCCCGCGAGAGCGACAATCCCATCGTCAAACCGTTTTTACTGGTGATCGCCCGGGACATCAGCCATGCTGCCCAATTGCTGCGATTGATCCAGTCCGACGATTTTTTTGAAGGGCGTTACAAGGACAAAGCGATCCAGGTGGATTCCAGCCAGACAGGCAAGGCGGAAGAAGAGATGATCGAGCGGCTGCTGAAGGTAGAACAATCCGATGAACCTACCGAGATCGTCATTCATGTCAACATGCTCAAAGAGGGCTGGGATGTCACCAATCTTTATACCATCGTCCCGTTGCGTGCGGCAAATGCGCGCATCCTGATCGAACAATCCATCGGCCGCGGCCTGCGCCTTCCCTATGGCCGGCGGACAAGAGTCAAAGCCGTAGACCGTTTGAACATCGTGGCCCATGATAAATTTCAAGAAATCATCGATGAAGCCAACCGACCCGACTCAACCATTCGCCTGCAAGAAGTGATTCTAGACGATTCGGATCTCAACCGAAAAACCGCTACTATGGTGTCGCGACCCAAACTTGAAGAAAAGCTGGGCATAAAGCCTGCACAGCTTACCGCTAGTACACAAATAACTGGCGAGGATGAGCCACCGCTCTTTACGACGCCCGAAGAACGGAAGACGGCCCAAATGGCCTGGGAGGAAATTCGAAAGCTGTCCAACCAACCTCAAACACTCCCTAGTTTAACCCATTTGCAAAAACCGGAGATTCAGGCCGCTATCGTCAAGGCGGTCGAGCAACGCCAGCCGTCATCCGAGCAAATGCAGCTGGAGGGCTTTGAGGAAAAACCCGATATCGCCTCCGTGGTGGCCAAAACCAGCGAACTGATCACCCAGCAAACTATCGATATTCCACGGATCCTGGTCGTGCCCCAAGGTGAGGTAAAAACAGGTTTTAAACCTTTCACTTTGGAGTTGGCGGCCTTGAATTATCCACCGGTTTCTGACGAGCTATGGATTCAGCATTTGCGGACTAACCAATTGGAAGTGTTGTCCTTGGGAGACGGCGGCATCGAAGAGAAGCGACTTGAAGATTATGTGGTCAGTGGCCTAGTCGACTTCGATGATATCTCTTATGATGATCATGCGGATTTGCTCTACGATATGGCCGGACAAGTCGTTCATCATTTCCAAACCTATTTGTCTGAAGAGGAAACCCGTAAGATTCTGCGCTGCTATCAACTTGATATTACTAAGTTTGTCCACTCACAGATGCAGGCTCATTACTGGGAGGAGGCCGTCGACTACGAGGTTAAGATCAGCAAGGGATTTACTGAACTGAAAGAGAGCGCATATTCTTATTCGCTGACAGACCCACCAATCGATTGCCGGGTATCGCCAGAGGACAAAAGCAATATGTCCAAATTCCTGTTTGGAGGATTTGGGCGTTGTCTGTATCGATTGCAGAAATTCGATTCCGAAGCGGAACGAAAGCTTGCTTTGATTCTTGATCGCGATTCCATTAAATGGCTAAAGCCCGCCAAAGGGCAGTTTCAGATTTTTTACCGTCATGGCGCCGAGCAATTCGAATACCAGCCCGATTTCGTAGCTGAAACCATCGATACGATATTCATGCTCGAACCCAAAGCCAGTACCCAAATGGAAGATCTCATCGTCCTCGCCAAAAAAGAAGCCGCTGTGAAATGGTGTAGCAATGCATCCATGCATGCCCAGAGCTATGGCGGCAAACCTTGGCAGTATGTGCTGATTCCGCATAATGAGATTGCGGAAAATACAACGTTGGATGCATTGGCGGCAAGATTCGGCATATAACGACCTTGGGATACTCGTTGAAGGGTCACCCATTAAAGGGCTTGTAAAGAAAGAGAACACCTTCCCCGTTAAAAGTCTGTCCGGTCATATTCGAAGCGAAATATCTTTTTCGGACTTCGCGGCAAGCCTTTTCGCCGTTCGGTCAGGGCAAATTCATCTACACGCAACCAAAGGTTTGCCCGGTTTATGAGCCGGCTGGCGGGATCCCGGAAGCAACGGGAGCGCCGGGGGCGCACATGGCGCTCAATACCCGCGGGTAAAGTCGATCTGGAATCGCAGCGGCGCGTCGGCGCAAAACCGCCGGTAATTGTCGCAGAATATGCCGGCAATGGCCTGGGGAAAGCTCTTGCCGGCGTTGTGGGGCGTGATCAGGACGTTTTCCATCTGCCAAAGCGGGCTTGAGGGGGAAAGCGGCTCGTTTTCAAAGTCGTCTAGCACCGCGGCCCGGATTCGTTTTTCTTCCAGGGCAACGATCAAATCGGGTTCATTGATCAACCCTCCGCGTCCCACGTTGATTACCACCGAAGACGGTTTCATAAAGGACAGCGCGTCGCGGGCGATCAGACAACGGGTGTCGCGGGTGAGGGGAAGCGTCAGGACCAGGTAGTCCAGGGGTTTGAGGAAAGCAGACAGATCCGGCGGGCAAAAGACGGTTTCCACGCCTTCCACTTTTTGGGGGCTTTGCCGGAAGCCCAGCACCGTCATGCCGAAATGCGCCGCCGTGGCCGCCACGCAGCCGCCGATGGAACCCAGCCCGCAGACGCCGATAGTCAGTTCGGACAGACTCCGGTAGGGGATGTCGCGCCAGAGGCTTTTTTTCTGGTTGCCGCGGATTTCAAACAGGTGCCGTTCCAGGGCCAGGACAAAGGCAAAGACATGCTCGCTGATCAGCGGGCCAAAGAAGTCTTTGACCCCGGTGAGTCGATAATCGGTGCGAAGCCCCGGCCGGCACAGGGCGTCCACGCCGGCAAAGATGGACTGAACCCACTTGAGCTTCTTGGCAGCGGGCAGCAGCCCGGCCACCCATGCCGGAAGGCCCAGGATGATGGCGGCATCGGCGACGTGCCGCTTTCCGGCCTCAGGGGTTTTTGCCAGCCGGACGTTTAGATCGGGCAGGTTGCGGCTGCGCAGCAGCGATGCGTAGAGACTTGCCTCGGGGGCCAGCACCAGCAATTCGTTTGTCATGACATCAACCTGCATCACCCGGTTATGGCGGTTTAAAGGCCGGAAAGCCGGCCGGCTGTCTCCGTGGCATGGTCTGGGGTTACCATATCCAAGGGCAAAGGGCAAAGCATAAAAAGATGGACGTTACATGTTGATATTATAAGTAAATGTTTCTATTCTGCTCCCATATCCGGGCCGGCATCGGCGCGGTGTTCCACGGCGGTGCGGATTTGCTCCGCGGAGGCGATGCGGGCCCCCTCCTCGATCCGGACCCGGGAAAGGAGAACGATTCCCGCCACGAAAAACACCGAGATGGAAAGCACACTGGCTCTCGGATTTCCCGTCAACTCTCCCACCACCGCGTAGAGAAAGGGGCCCAGAATGCCCGCAAACTTCTCAAACAGCCCGTAAAGGCCGAAAAATTCCCCGGACTTGGCCTTGGGGGTCAGCCGGGTGTAGATGCTGCGGCTCAGCGCCTGGGTGCCGCCCTGTACGGTTCCAACCAACCAGCCGATGAGAAAAAACTCCGCCTGGGTCTTTAGCACAAAGCCCCATAACGGAATGATGATATAGATACCGAGCCCCAGGATAATGGCTCGCTTGGTATTAAGCCAGTCGGTCAGGGGGGTAAAAAGCCTGCGGCCCAGGGTGCACGCAAACACCACGCCAAAGCCCTGGCTGACGGCGATGGCGGCAAAGGTGAGCGGCACGGTGAGCTGCCGGGTTAGATTCGCATACAGGCCAAGGGCCGGCATCGTCACGGCGGTCCACGCCAGCAGCGCCACGTAACCCGACCTTCCGGAAGCTGCCCGGTCGGGGATTTTCCCGAAGATCAGGGCGTAGGGGAAGGCGACAAACTGGGTCATGAGCAGCGTTCCGATCAGGGTCGCGGTGCCAAGGCCCAGGGCGGCTCCGAAGGCGGTGGCCAGAAGGATGATGGCGCCGATTCCTTCCATGTAAAACCAGAAGGCCACAAGCATCTTGAACAGCTCCCGGTAGCGGCGGATATCGCGCAGCGTGAGGCTAAGGCGGATGAAGGTGTCCGAAAAAGCGCCGCCACGGCTTCCGGCAAGCGGTGCGGCGGGCGGTTCGGGGACGGCGAGCATCAGCGGGATGGAAAACAGAAACCACCACAGCCCGACGGTTAAAAAGGCGATGCGCACGGCAAGGATTTGTGAGATGCCGATCCGGCCGGCAGACAAGTAAAGGATTGTATTGACCAGCAGGAGCAGCCCGCCGCCGATGTAGCCGTAGGCATAGCCGAGGCTAGACACCCGATTCATCTCCTGGGGCGGGGCGATGTGCTGAAGCAGGCTGCTGGAAAGCCCCAGCGAGATATTCATGGCGACTTGGGTGACCCCGTAAAGCAGCAAGGCCGCCAGCCACATCCCGGTCTTTAGGCCGAACATGGCCGAGGCAAACAGGCAGCCTATGGCGGTAAACAGGATAAGGAGGCGCTTTCGCGCACCCGAGATATC
>JBJKSK010000111.1:0-9677 GCA_046704125.1 Desulfobacterales bacterium
TTTGGTGGAGCGGTTTTTAACGATTTCAAAGGCCCAGAAATGGCCGATGCCGCGGACATCGCCCACGCAGGGGTGTTTTTCCGCCAGGCCAAACAGCTTGGATTTCAAATGGGCCGCCACCCGCTCCATCGTACCGGCGGCGGCCAGTTTCTTGTACTCTTCAATGGCCGGCGGGATGGCCGACAGGGCCAGGGCATGGTAGGCGTAGGTATGGCCGTGGCAAAACAGCTCATCTTCGAAAAAGTCGGCGACCTTCCGGGTGGTGGCGGTGATGCCCACCGGTGTATAAGCCGAAGTGCAGCCTTTGGCGGTTGTCATGATGTCGGGCAAGACATTCCAATGTTCCATGGCAAAGGGTTTGCCGGTACGGTACCATCCGGTCATGACCTCGTCGGCGATAAGCAGCACGTCGTTATCGTCGCAGATCCGTCTGACCATCGGAAAATATTCGGGGGGCGGTACGATACGGCCGTTGGTGCCCACGACGGGTTCCACGATGATCGCCGCGACATTGCCCTCCTCCTTGAGCATATAGTCCAGATAACGGGCGCACTGGACCTTGCAGTCCGGGTAGGTCAACCCGAAGGGACAGCGGTAGCAATAGCAGTCGGGCGCAAAGCGCACCCCGTCGATGGTGTAACGCGCCCGCTCCATGGGAATCCGGCGCGGGTCGCCGGTAAAGGCCATGCCCGCGGGCGTGGCGCCGTGAAAGGAGTGGTAGCGTGAAATGATTTTGTAAGCCGGTTTTTTCATAAGGCGGGTGATGGCCGTGGCGCCGTCATTGGCTTCCGTTCCGCTGGTGGAGAAAAAAAACTTGTCGATGCCCTTGGGCATCATGGACTGAAGCGCCTCGACGGCCTTTAATGCGACTTCGGTGGTAAACCCCGGTGCGATATAGGGCAGTTTTTGGGCCTGTTCGGCGATGGCGGCCATGATCGCCGGGTTTTTATGCCCCAGGTTGGAGCAGATCAACTGGGAGGAAAAGTCAAGGTACGGTTTTTTCTTGCTGTCATAGAAATAGACGCCCTCGGCGTCGGTAATCAGCAGGGGGGCCGTCCAGTTCTTCTGCCAATTCCAGGTGCCAAACGTATGCCTGGCCATGTGCTTGATTCTATCTTCCATTGTCGTCATCAGGAAAACCTCCTGCTCTTTCTGAGCGCTGATTGTCGTTCAATGCCCGCGATGGGTTCACCCCGGATGCAACGAACCGACCGCCGGTCCGTTGCCTGATTTTTTGGACATCGGCTACCGTGCCTCGATTTTCCCCTGCCTGCCGGCGTGCTTTTTGCCGATCAGCTTCAATGCACGCGACACCTCCGATAACGCCTTGAGCTTTTCGGCTGCCGCCAGATAATAGCGGACGGACCGGTCTTCCAGTTTGCTGGCCGTTTCCAGCACGGCGGTGGCATCCATTTCATCGACCAGAGCGCATTCGAGGCAATACGGCGCGCGGGTGAATCCCTCGATATTCTCCAAAATCATCTCGGTGACATTTTCCCGCCGGAGGCGCTGGATAAGGCTGATGTTGCTCTGGGCTTCCTTGGCGAATTGGGAAAAAAGAGCGCTGTAGCTGACGCATTTTTCGCTGGTCGCCGCGTCGCTGTAAAAAGCGAGATCCAGCTTTTCCAACTCTTCAGCGAAGCTGAGAATACTTCCAAAATTAATTAAAGGCATGTCGACCTCTTTTTACGTTGGCCGTGGCGGGGAGGATATAGGCTCTGTCCGCACCACGGCGGGATTCAGATCAATCGAAGCGATGCCATCAGAACCAGCGCTCGATGACCACCTTTGTATCGGTGAAAAACTGGAAGATCTCCTGGCCGTGGGCCTTGATGTCACCAAACATGGAATTGCCCCAGCCTCCGAAGGGGAAAAAGCTCATCGGAGCGGCAATGCCGATATTGATCCCTACCATGCTGGGATTGACCCGGTATTTGAACTCTCTGGCCGTTACCCCGCTGGTGGTGTAAAGGCAGGCGGCGTTGGCATAATTTCGGGTGTTGACGATATCGATCACCTCTTTCAAGTCCTTGGCCCGGATCACGCTGACCACCGGTCCGAAGATTTCCTGCGAGGCGATGGTCATGTCTGGTTTGACATTGTCAAAAATCGTGGGGCCCACGAAAAATCCGTTGGGGTACTCCGGGACGCTGAAGTTGCGGCCATCCATGATCAAATCGGCACCCTCCGCAATTCCCTTTTCAATAAAACCCAGCACACGCTCCTTGTGGGCGGCGCTGATCACCGGACCCATGGCGGTAAACTCATCCAGGCCGTCGCCGACCTTGAGTTTTTTCGCACCGGCGACGAAACGCTCCAGCAGCTCATCGGCGATATTTCCAACCGGAACCAGTACGGACCCGGAAAGACAGCGCTGGCCCGCGCACCCGAAGAAAGAGGTCAGCAACGATGGCATGCCGGCGTCCAAATCGGCATCCGGCATGACCGCCACGATGTTTTTCGCGCCGCCGAGAGCCTGGACGCGCTTTCCCGAGGCACCGCAGCGTTCATAGATGTATTTGGCGGTGGGGGTGGAGCCGACAAAGCTGATCCCTTTGATGTCCCGATGATCCAAAAGAGCGTTGACCACATCCCGGGATCCGTTGACCAAATTGACGACACCCTCGGGGAAACCTACTTCTTCGACAATTTGGAAAATTTTATTCTGGGTCATGGGAACCTGTTCGGACGGTTTGACGATGAATGTATTGCCGCTGACCAGAGCATAGGGCAAAAACCACCAGGCCACCATGCCCGGAAAATTGTAGGGCACGATGGCGGCAAACACCCCCATCGGCTGCCGGTGGCCGTAACAGTCGATACCCTTGGCGATATCTTCCAGGGTATAGCCGCACATCAGGGTGGTGACTCCGGTGGCGTGTTCGACATTTTCGATCATGCGCCGTACTTCGCCGCGGGATTCGTCGATGGCCTTGCCCTGTTCCGTGGTCAGGACCCGCGCTATCTCCTCGAAATTTTCTTCAAAGGCCTCTTTGAGACGGAATAAATAGCGGGCTCGCGTCAGCGGCGGGGTCTCGCGCCATTCGCTAAAGGCCGCCTTGGCCGCTTGCACAGCGCGATCCACGTCCTGGGCCGTGCCGTAAGGCACCGCGGCGATCTTTTCGCCCTTAGCCGGATTGTAGACATCGCCAAATTTCGTCGTGTCGGAATCGACCCATTCTCCATTAATGTAGTTTTTCATCACAGGAACAGTCATGCAATACCTCCTTTTGGGTCTGGGCAAGGTTTGGAATAAAAATGCCAGAGAAAAATGGTTGACAGCAACGGCACATTATAAAGCTTCTGCCAAGACTATGGTGGATAATTCGAAATATCTCTAATTGTAAATATTATGATATATAGAAACATAAAAGGTTGTTCATCGGTCCCATATCTTCCACAAAAGCGATTTGTATCCCTTAGCTCAACAGCATCCAAGGCAGTCGGGGATGGGTGCACCAGACGATCCATGTCCTGTCGAACGCGACAGGCGGATCATATGGATTCGGCGTAGATTTGCTTGATGTTCATATTGTCCTTGAGCACAAGGAGTTGCCTCTCCACCTGTTCCACATGGGCCAGCATCACGTCGGAAGCACGGCGGCCATCGCGGTTACTAATCGCCTCGAAGATCTTTTCGTGAAATTCGAAGACTTCCGCATAAAAAGCCTTATTTGGAACGAAAAGCCTTTTAAAATCCTCAAGCATGCTTTCCACAAAGTCCAGGATCAGGTACAGCAATGGATTATTCGTCTGTTTGGCGATGAATCGGTGAAAATTGAATTCATCCTGGCTGGCTTCAAAAACCTGATCATTTTTCAGATGGTCGATGGCGGAACGATGGAGTTCATTGAGTTCCTGCAATTGTTTGGCGTTGATATTTTCTGCGACTTTGGCCGCGGCATAGGGTTCGATCAATTTTCGAAACTCGGACAGGTTTTCGATGGAGAGGCTCTTGAAATATAAATAATTGGTCAGGCTCTCTTTGACAATTTCTAGGTTGACCTCAACAATGAAGGCTCCTCCGCCGATGCCCTTTTTTAGGGTGATCAAACCGATCTGCTCCAGAGCGCGCATGGCCTCGCGCAGGCTTTGCTTGCTGACCTGGAACTGCTCTGCCAGCTCTTTTTCAGACGGCAATCGGTCCCCGGGCTGCAATTTGCCTTTTAACACGGCGGTTCTGATTTGAGAGATGATTTTATGCGTGACGGTGCTTTGGCGTATTTCCTTAAACATGGCGGCCTTTTTCCTTTTGATGGGGCACCGCTTAAACGACTGAGTGAAAATCGGGGTCCACGCTGCCGTCGGAAATTTCATGTTTCAAGCATATACTTAAAATCTGGATTTTCCGCAATTTTTCTTTCTGCGTCGCCTCTTAGCCGCTAACCACAAAAGTGTCAAGCTTTGAAAAATAATTATATTTTATATATACTATGATATTTCAAAAAATCAAACCTTTATAATAATTGTCTTGACCTGATCCCGTAAGTCGTATAGTTAAATCATTCCAGTCTGCATCGGTTTTCCCAACTTTCATCCAGCAAAAGGAGGCGGCTTGTGGCCAGAACCGTAAAATGTGCCCACATCCAGGCATCCAATCCCCTTCATGAAGGCAGCCCCGAACAAATCAAAAAAGCGATGATCGAAAAGCATCTGCCCCTTATTGACCAGGCCGGTCAGGCGGGCGTCAATATCCTGTGCCTTCAGGAAATTTTTTATGGACCCTATTTCTGCTGCGAACAGGATACGAAATGGTACCGCAGCGCCGAACCCGTCCCCGGTCCGACCGTTGAACTGCTTTCCGGTTACGCCAAGAAATACCGGATGGTGATGGTGATCCCGGTCTACGAGCAGGCCATAGAGGGCGTTTACTACAATACCGCGGCGGTGGTTGATGCCGACGGCCGTTATATCGGTAAATTCCGTAAAGTTCAGATACCCCACACGTGGCCGGGATTTTGGGAGAAATTTTATTTTAAACCCGGCAATCTGGGGTTTCCCGTGTTTGAAACGGCCTATGCCAAAATCGGTATCTTTATCTGTTACGACCGTCATTTTCCCGAATGCGCGCGCGTTCTGGCCCTCAAGGGAGCCGAAATTCTTTTCAACCCCTCGGCGACCACGGAAGGCAAGTCCCGGTATTTGTGGGAGTTGGAACAGCCGGCCCAAGCGGTGGCCAACGGGGTTTTCATCGGCGCCAACAACCGGGTCGGGCTTGAAAAGCCATGGGAGTTCGGCCGCTGTTACGGGACCAGTTATTTTGTCGATCCCAAGGGAAAAATTCTGGTCAAGGGCAGCCAAGACCAGGATGAGGTCGTGATCGCCGATCTGGACCTGGACCTGATCCGGGAAACGCGGGACGGGTGGCAATTTTTCAGAGACCGGCGGCCCGAAATGTACACGGAAATTTGCCAGCATCTGCCCTGAGATAGGCCAAAACGGAGCAGCCGCGTCTATCGATGAATGCCGCTTAAAACGGCAGGATGAGAATCATCCGTGCGGGAGGCTATGGTGCTTTCCGCTACGCGTGCCGGCCGGGGAGAACAGGTATCGATTGGTCCCAACCAGCCCTTGAAGGGAGGCCCTTTATGAACTGGCAACAGCTTCGTGTCAACGCAAAACGGTTGCAGTCCACCTTGGAAACCATGGCTCAAATCGGCGCGACACCGGGAGGAGGCGTCCAGCGATTGACCCTGAGCGACGAAGACAAGCAGGCCAGAGACCTTTTCGTCACGTGGCTGAAAGAACTCGACCTGACGATCACCATCGATGAAATGGGAAATATTTTTGGCCGGCGGAAAGGTGTCCACGACGATCTGTCACCGGTGATGAGCGGTTCGCATATCGATTCTCAACCCAAAGGCGGGCGTTTTGACGGCATCCTGGGGGTTATGGGTGCCCTGGAGGTTTTCCGGACGCTTCACGAAAACGGTATTCAAACCCAACGGCCGATGGTGATCGTGGATTGGACCAACGAAGAGGGGTCGCGCTTTGCTCCGGCCATGGTGTCGTCAGGAGTCTGGGCCGGCGCCCTGGACAGGGATTGGGCGTATAACCGGAAAGACCAGCACGGCAAACGTTTCGAAGACGAACTGATCCGCATCGGGTATAAAGGAAAGCAGCCTTGCAAGGCGTTTCCGGTTCACTGCTACTATGAGTATCATATCGAGCAGGGTCCGATATTGGAGCGTGAGAAAAGAATCATCGGCGCCCCCAAAGGAATTTTATGCCTGCACTGGTACGATGTCTATTTGACCGGTGAGGCCAATCAGGTGGGACCAACGCCCATGGAAGGCCGCCACGACGCCCTGGTGGCCGCCGCCGAAATGATTGTCAAGGTCAACCAGCTTCCCCAAGCCGTGGGCGGTAATCTGGTCGCCACTGTGGGCGAGATCCAGAATTTTCCCAACTCGCGCAACATCATCCCGGACAGGGTGCATTTTACCGTCGACATGCGCTCGTGGGATGACGATCATGCCCTCCGCGCCTATGAAAAATTGCGGGGGCAATTCGAAGCGATCGCGGGCCGTCATGGCTGTCCGATACGCATTGATGAGACTTGGCGGGTCAATCATTCCCAGTTTGATGAAAAACTCGTGCAGCGGGTTCTGGATGTGGCCGATGAACTGGGGTATCCGAGTTTCCGCATGGTCAGCGGTGCCGGACATGACGCCAGCTATACCAATCAGGTCTGTCCGACGGCGATGATATTTGCGCCAAGCATCGGAGGACGCAGCCACGTCGAAGTCGAAAACACGCGTTGGCAGGATTGTGCATCCGGAGCCAATGTTTTATTGCATTCCATGCTTCGCTCGGCCATGGAAGACCAGTGATATTGGTTTAAGCCAGCTTCCATGCGTTGAAGACAGCGGTGGTCAGCAGTTCTTACCGTATCATAACTTCTTATAATACCAGCTTGTAACACTGGTTTCAGGGGCTTGTACCGATCGAGAGAGCATCAATCGGGCTGGCGAGGGCGGATCCCTAAATATTTAAAGGAGGAGGTTGCATGGGAATTATTCGCGAAGTAAACGGTATGATGGAGCTGACGGAGGAGTTGCCCCGAAGCCAATTCTACAACCGGGATTTGGCACCGGTAAAATTGGAAAAGAGGACTTGGGGCTATTACGAATACTTTTCCATGTGGGTTGGCATGAGCGTGTGCGTGCCCACCTGGATGCTTGCCGCCAGCATGATTGCCGCTGGTTTCAGTTGGAGTACCAGTGTTTTCACCATCTTTTTGGGAAATCTGATCGTGCTGATCCCCATGATCCTCGACTCGTTTGCCGGGACAAAATATGGTATCCCCTTCCCGGTGTTTCTTCGCTCGGCGTTTGGCATGTTCGGTGCCAACATACCGGCTCTGCTCAGAGGCATTATCGCCTGCGGCTGGTTTGGCATCCAAACCATGATCATGGCCTTTGCCGTCGACGGCATTTTATCGGCCCTGTTTCACGGCTGGGCCGCCCTCAAGGGCAGCATCCCCTTTTTCGATCTTCCGGCCCATACGGTCCTTTCCTTTGGCTTTTCATGGGTTGTAACGGTGGCGATCTGTTACGTTTCGCCGCCCCATAAAGCCTCACCCGGTATCAAGTGGCTCAACGACCTGTCCTCCCCGATTCTCATCGCCATCGGCATCGGCCTGTTGATCTGGGCCGTTTACAAAGCAGGGGGCTGGGGACCCATTTTGAATCAGAAACAAACCGCTTCATGGTCCAAGTGGCCCGCTTTCCTGACCGCGATGGTATCCTACTGGTCCACCCTGGCCATCAACATTCCGGACTTGACCCGGTTTGCCAAGAATCAGAAAGTGCAATACCTGGGACAGTCCTTCGGGCTGCCTCCCACAATGACCGTTTATTCGTTCATCGGTGTGGCCGTCACCTCGGCCACGGTGGTGATCTATGGCAGCGCGATCTGGGATCCGGTAAAGCTGATGATCAAAACAGGCAGTCCTTTTTTTATTTTCGTCGGATTGCTTTTCGTGGTTTTGGCCACTCTGACCACCAACATTACGGCCAACATGGTGTCGCCCATCAACGATTTCATGAATCTGGCTCCCAAAGCGTTGAATTGGGAGCGGACCACCGTCCTGATCGGCCTGATCGGAATTTTGATGCAGCCCTGGCGATTTCTGGCGGATCCCAAATCCTACATCTGGACCTGGCTGCTGGGCTACGGCGCATTTACGGGCGGCATCGCCGGCGTGGTCATCGCCGATTACTGGATCGTGCGAAAACAAAAACTGAAACTCGACGACATTTACATGAAGGGCGGATATTATGATTTCGCTACGGGAAAGACCAACTGGGTGGCAGTGATATACGCCATATTTCTAGTGACCTGCACGATTTTTCT
Organism: Desulfobacterales bacterium; assembly: GCA_046704125.1. Taxonomy (GTDB): domain Bacteria; phylum Desulfobacterota; class Desulfobacteria; order Desulfobacterales; family JBJKSK01; genus JBJKSK01. The sequence continues at coordinate 8,359 of JBJKSK010000111.1, forward strand.
GTGGTCCAAGAAAGCCATTTTGGGCCAAGGATGGCCCTCCAACCTGACCACGGCGGTATTGGTTCTAGGGCTTCTGGCGGGAATATATTTCTATATCTCCAATGTCAAAGGCGTTAATTTCGCCGGTGTACTGGCACTTTTCACCGGGGTCGTGGGTTCACTCCTGCTGTCCATGGCAAGCACGGCTCTCTCCCAATGGACGTGGTTTACTGGTGCCATTATCGGTTTGATCGCCTATATTCTTTTGTTCAGCCTTTGGTACGGGAGACAGCACGCGGCTGTTCCCGCCTGAAACATTTAAACTGGCGTTGCCCCTCGCCATGGGTGCGCGGGGCAACGCCGTTGCCCGATCCAAATTTTCCCGGTGACACGGTTGCAGGGACACCCGGCATGGGTCACGGGGCAGCCGGAAAGGCGTTTAATGTCGCCCTTTATCTCCGTATTTTTGGGCCTTGCAGGGTTTGCGATCTTTCACGCCTTGACCGCCAATGATACAATCAAGACAGCCGTCCAGAAGAAAACCCGGCTATCCACTGTTTCCTACATCGGATACCGGGCGCTCATTTCACTTGTCTTGCTAACCGTCTCGCTCGTACAGCTTCTGCGTCACGCCGAAAAGACCCTAAAGCTGTTTGCTCCCCACCTGGGCGTACCAGCCATATTGCCGGCTTTTTTTGCCTTCTGGATCGCCGGGATTGCTCTGCGACAGGTTTCCGAAGCCCACCGTTTGCCGCAATTTTTCGGATTTCAGGAATATCCTCGGCTTTTTATCTATTCCGGGGCCTATTCCCTATGCCGGCATCCCATGTACACCGGATGGTTGGTGGCCTGCTGGGGCCTTTTGGTGAGCAAGCCCTATTCGTTGACGGTGTTTTACAACCTGCTCCTGTCCGCCTATATTGTTTTTATGGCCATGTCGGAAGAGCGGCGAATGATCGCACTGTTTGGCGAAAGATATCGGACCTACCAGAGGCATACCCCCTTTCTGCTGCCATATGGCTTTTTCAAGTCTCTGAATCGCAACCGGATGTGATGCGGCCGACCTCTGACCTGCGGATTTTTACCGTTTTTTTCATGAACGGTTTTCCGGCGGCTTTTAGGCATCGGTTTGAATCCCCTGGGATCAATGATTCTGATTTGCATTATGGAAGCAATTGTGCATAATCGTTTCCGGCAGCCTGTTTTTTCCACGCGAAATTTTTTGAAGATGATCGCTTCGCAAGCCCAGCCATTCAGATAGAGGAAGCCGACCATGTTGCTTACCATGCGTCCGACGAGTCTCAAGCCGGATAACCGGCATCATCTCGAAGCCTTCAACC
>JBJKSK010000112.1:0-6187 GCA_046704125.1 Desulfobacterales bacterium
CAGAAGAAGCCTATTCCCATAGCGCTGGATCACCTCGCCCAGGGTCGGTGCCATGGGAAATCGAGATTTCAAAGTCTCGAGGCTAAGCTGGTCCACCCGTAAATCGGAGCCAAACAGCCTGCCGAAATCCGGATCATGGAAGATGACCGGTTGCGCGTCTGCGGTCCAGCGCACGTCGCATTCAATTCCCCAGAGACCAGCCTCCACGCACCGGTCAAAGGCGGCCAGGGTATTTTCAAAGATGGTCCGGTTGTCGTGTTCCCCGCGATGAGAGACAATTTGGCACGTGTGGAGGCGTCGTTTTTCCGGAATTGGCCGGGGGATGGCGGCATAGACGGCATCTGCTATCCGCTGAAAGGTGTTTTCCATTGCCAATGAAATGTCCATGCACTTTCCCAGTCGTTTGAAGAAAAATAAGGAACAAAAATCTTAGCCTGGTCTTTGGCCGCCCTTTGCGGCGGCGCTTAGCCACCCATGGGCGTGCTCATTGCCAGCTTACGCCCAGGCATTGTGAAAATTGCCGCCACTGCCCGGAGTTGACCCATGCCAGTTTTTGGGAAATGAGGTGGTCAACGGCCAGGAGGCGATGGCGGCGGTAGCGATTGAAAAATTTGTCAAACTGTCCCGGACCGCCGACATACATGGCATAGACGGCTTGGGCAAACGCGTTGGATTGCGGCGTGACAGGCGGGGAGATCCGTTTCAGATTCGGAAGACCGTAGCGGGTGATAAACAGATCCAGGATCTGGCAGCCGGCGGCGGCATTGTAGCCGATATCCCATCGCAGTTTTTGCTGGTTGTAGAGGCCTCGCCAGACCCGTTCGTTGATTTGCATCAGTCCCACAGAGGTCCCGTTATGGGAAACCGTATATCGGGGCACCCCGTTTCTTAGCCTGAATTGCTGAAAACAGCTCTCCTGCCAGGATGTGGCCTGAGCCAGCCGTCCATAGACACCGTGAAGGGCCGGGGGCATGCTGCTTTTGGTGAGCACCTCCGCGGCCGCTTCCAGGATGACGGTGCGCACCCTGGCGACAAACCGGGAAAGGCCGGTCCTGGGCACGATCCACTGCCGGATGTCGCCTAAAGCGGTGTCGGCTGCCCACGCGGAGGGGGTGAACCACTGCATCAGGCAGCGAATCGGGTCGGTATGATCCGCCTCGTTTTTTTCGATGGGTGGATTTTCGGGAACGATCGTCTTTTGGGGCATCTCCGGGGGTGAAACGATCGGCGGCGGGGGCAGTCCCAATGCCTTTTCCAGCAGCGGGTCCAGATCCGGACGGTATTCCAGGTCCGGCGTTTTGCCTTGCTCGATGAGCTGGGCCAGGCGGATTAACCCCTCGCGGTTGATTTGGAGGCCCAATGCAGGCCCGATCCGATCCAAGGCCACCAGGGCGTCAGAGGCGGCAAAAAAGGACAGGTAGCCAATCAGAGACGGTGAGGGTCTCTGACCCAGATGTTTTCGAAACAGGGGAGACAAGTTTTGCCATGCCGCCACGAATTGTTTCCGCACGAAGCCTTTTCCAAGCCTGTCCTCGTTTAAGGCCGTCACGAACCCGTAACGGGCTTTGAGCAGCGTATCGAGAAGTATTTGACGGTCCTGGCTTCCCAATCCTTTATCGGAGAGGGTGTCGATGATTTGAACCAGGTAGGCATCCCATGTCTGCCAGGCGGCAACGAGCTGAGGCAGATCTGCTTTCGTGGTTTCCTTTTCTTCGACTTCGGCATGAGCCTGCGGGAGATCGGCTAAAAGCGAGATCTGAATGGCATCGGGCGCGACCACGACCGATGCCGGGCGCAGGCTGGTCAGCATCGATTCGGCCGTTTTGCGGTAGGAAGGAGCAAACCAGGGAAACAAGACGGCTTTGATTTCAGATATCGGCGGCGCTAGTGAGATTGAAAAACGGTCCAGGTATGCGTAAACGCGTTTATGGACGTATTTCCAGACGATGCTGGCGAGGCGGGCGGGACGCCGGTTTTGGTCCAGCAGGCTGGATCCAACCGTTTTGAAAGCCAGCAGCCAGCGGTTTCGAAGAACTGGTTTTTGGAATAGCACCAGGTAGCCTTCCCAGTGAATCGGGGAGAGACAGGAACCCAGGCGTGCGCCGAACCGGAGGTCTATTTTGACCTCGAAGCGGATCTCGCCGTTTTTCTGGCTAAAGCGCGGCTCGGAAGCGATGATGCGCCGACATCCCTTGGCCTGGTTGTGCACGACGGCTGACTGATTCGGTCCTTGAAAGATGTTTTGGATGGCCAGGGCCTGCAGAAAACCATAGTCGATGGATATGGGGAGCTTGATGGTCCGGGCCGCCGCCGGGGGGCACCCTGTGCCCACGGCTATCAAGAGTAAAACCAAAGCGGCGTGTTTTAACCATTTGGCGCCCATGCAAAGGCCTGTCCAGGTGGGTCAGGACTTTTCCCGCCTGGAGCTGACGCGGCGTTCGGTCTCCATCGGGTTTTCCGGTGGTGCGATTCGTCGGTCCTGGCCGATTCGTCGGTCTATTCTGGATCTTCTTTCGGGAAGATAAAAAGTACAGACAAATTGTCGCCGATCGATTCCAGACCGTCTGCCGCCGTTGTCTGTGAGATACTGTAATATTTTTTCCATGAATCCAGCGATTCCTTGTGCTTTGCTCTGCGGAACGTGAAAATGGTTTTCCGCATCGGGTTAAAGTCGTTTGTATGCAAAAAACGTACTCTCCATTTTCGAAATAAAAAAAAAGACACCCTATTGTCGTATCGTGGCTTTTGAACCGGACCGAAACGGGTCTGGGATAGGGCTTTTAGGTGTCTTTCCAACGCTTTTCCGCGATAAAAATTTGGACCGGGCCTCAGCGGCCACATCTGCAGATGTGCGGGCATGGATTGCGTTTGTTACTTATTATACCTAGTTGGTTGTGTAAAAAAGGCCATATTATGGCCTTGATGATCCAATTTTTTGCTTGTTTTCCCTGAAATTATTTCTTGATGTAGAGGTCATCCGGGATTATATATGGTACGATACAGAATTCAAAAAATTTTGCAAATTAAATAAAACCAATTCGTTAGGAGGCGCCTAGCCAATGCGGGTTTCCGAGGTGATGCGAAAAACCGCAGAGACAGACATCCGCGTGGTCCTGGGGCTGGACGGGTCCGGGAAGGCGGATGTGGACACCGGTATCGGCTTTTTTGATCACATGCTCACCTTGTTTGCCGTACACGGTTTTTTCGATCTGACCGTAACCGCGAAGGGGGATTTGCATGTGGACTATCATCACTGCGTCGAGGATGTGGGCCTGGCCCTGGGAAAGGCCGTGAGCCAAAGCCTGGGGGATCGGGTAGGCATCCGTCGTTTCGGCCATGCCGTTACGCCCATGGATGAGACACTGGCGGCGGTCAGCATCGATTTGTCCAACAGGCCTTACCTGGTCTATCGAGTTCCCGAGGTGATTCGCAGCATGGGGGCCTTTGACGCTTATCTGGCCAAGGAATTTTTCAGGGCCTTTGCCACCCGGGCCGGCATGACCCTGCATATCGACGTGGGCTATGGCGAAAACGAACATCACATCATCGAAGCCGTCTTCAAGGCCACGGGCAAAGCCTTGGATTTGGCAACGGCTATCGACCCAAGAATTGCCGGCGTGCGATCCAGCAAAGGAACCTTGTAAGGAAACGGAGTCAACGATGATGATACCGAGTCGAGTCCATTTGGTTCAACGCGCTGCTTTGCATCTGTTGGCCGTCGGCCTGCTGATATCACTGGCATCGTGTGAGACGATTACCCCCGTTTCCAAAAACAGCCGTTCCCTAGGTATCCATAGCATTGCCGTGATGCCCTTCCAGAATCTGGCCCGGGCCTATGGCTCAAACACCATTTACCGCGGCACGCTGTCTGGCAAAATTTACGAGATTGGAACTGTGGCGCCCGGAGCCAACCAACTGCTCACCGATAAGCTGATGGACTTTCTTACCCAAAAAAGCAGCTACCGTCTGATTCCTCCGTCTCAGACCGAAGGGGCTCGCTCCATCATCCTGGCGGGAGCCGGTGGAGACGACATGCCGGAGCGGGAGCTGCTTTGCCGTACGGCTTTGGCGCTGGGAGTCGATGCGATTCTGGTCGGACGGGTTTACCGGTACGAGGAGCGCGTAGGCACAGAGTTCTCTGTGGAAAAACCAGCTTCGGTGGCCTTTGACCTGTTGTTGGTAGCGGCCAAAAACGGGGCGATTCTCTGGACGGGCAATTTCGACCAGACCCAGGCTTCGCTGAGCGAAAACCTTCTAGCCATAGGCGCCTTTATCAAGAACAAAGGCCGCTGGGTCACGGCGGCTAAACTGGCCGGTTCCGGGATGGATGCGATGCTCGCGACCTTTCCCAGGCCCTGATGACGTTTCCCGGGATTTCCTCCAAAAACCTTGTTTTGTTGTGGTTTCAGATTGCCGTCAGCCTCAGCGGTGGCTTTGGATCGGGCTCCGACGCCTCAAAAACTTCCTTATTTCCTTTCCTCGTATTGCTTGACAAGAACCGATTGAAGAATTATCCTATACCATTTTTAAAAACATAACTAGATGAAATTTTTAAATTTTGTTTGATTCCCGATCGGCGTCGATGGTTCTGTCGGCGGGGGTTTGCCGGGCTTGCCGCCTTGTTTTTGGCATTGGTTTCAACAAGGGGTCCAAAAAATGAAAGACGCCAACGGGCCGATGTTCAGAGAAGTATTTTCTGGCACGAACGGCAAGCCGGACACAACGTTGGGCCTTACCAAACGGGGGGTGGCGGTTTTTGGCATTGACGATCCCTGAAGACAAGGTGGCTGAAATCAAGCAGGCTGCCGATATTGTCCAAGTGGTATCGGATACGGTGCTGTTGAAACAGACCGGAAAGGTCTATGTCGGCCTGTGCCCCTTTCATTCGGAAAAAACACCGTCTTTTAACGTCATTCCCGCCAAACAGATGTTTTACTGTTTCGGATGCGGGGTGGGTGGGACTGTCTTTAATTTTCTGATGAAACGCGACGGGATCAGTTTCATCGAATCGGTTCGGACGCTCGCCAGCCGTTTTGGGGTGGACCTGCCCGATTTAGAGATGAGTCCCGAGCAGCGCCGACAGGTCGCCATGCGCCAGGAGGTGCTGACCACCAACCGGAGGGCCATGGTTTTTTTTTCCCACATGCTGCATCGTTCCGCCGCCGGGGAGCCCGCCCGCCAATACCTGTCCAGGCGAAAGATGAGTGCTGCGACCATAAACGAGTTTCAACTCGGATATGCTCCGGCCGGCTGGAATCACCTGGTGACCCATTTTGCCAAGAACAGGGTGGCCGCACAGGTTTTAGTCCATGCCGGACTGGCCTCCAGGAGCGAGTCGGGTAAAATCTATGACCGGTTCCGGAACCGGATCATGTTCCCGATTTTGAACCCGGCCGGCCAGGTGATCGCCTTCGGGGGACGGGTCATGGACGATTCGAATCCCAAATATCTCAACAGCCCGGAAACCCCGGTGTTTAACAAAAGCCGGTCGTTGTATGGATTGCATCACGCCAAGGACAGTTGCCGGAGCACCAAAAGGGTTTATATTGTAGAAGGTTATTTTGATGCTCTGGCGATGCATCAGCACGGGATCCAAAATGCCGTGGCCACGCTGGGAACCGCCTTGACACCCGAACACGTGCAGATGCTGCACAGCCTCATGGGCCAGGAGGCGGCGATGATTCTGGTTTACGATTCCGATGAGGCGGGAATCAGGGCGGCGCGGCGCAGCATTGAAATCTTCCGGCAGGGGCTGGTCGATGCCCGTTTTCTGGTGCTGCCCCCCGGTTATGACCCGGACTCGTTTTTGATGGAGCACGGACCACATGCCTTCGAACAAAAAACGGCTAGTGCCGGCCAGGCCTTTTCCTTTCTTTTGGATCTGGCGATCAAACGTTACGGAGATACCGCGGATGGGCGCATCCGGATCATTTCGGCGCTAAAACCCTCTCTTTTGGCCATCCAGGACAGCCTGTCGCGTTCGCTGTGCGTCAAGGAAGTGGCCGAGCGGATCGGAATCGACGAACAGTCGGTTCTAGACATGGTACGAAAGGCCGTCGCCAGTAGAGCGCATCATCCTGAGCCCGGGATTCGTGACGCGACACCGGTAAAAAGAGGCAGTCGGATCGAACAACGGATCGTCGCCATGATGCTTCAGTTTAGCGAGGTGTTGCCGGAAATTCGCCGG
>JBJKSK010000113.1:0-5116 GCA_046704125.1 Desulfobacterales bacterium
CTGGGAGCCGACGACTATGTGGTCAAGCCCTTCAGCCCCCGCGAACTGGTGGCCCGTGTCCAGGCCGTGCTCCGGAGAGTGGCCCCGGCCGGACCCAGGCCTGAAAAGGTATACGCTTACCAAGACCTGGTCCTGAATACGGAAAAACATCTGCTGACTCGCAAAGAGAACCCCGTGCTGCTGACCCCTCACGAAAATGGCCTGCTGTGTGCTCTGATGGAGCGCCCGGGACGGGTATTTACCCGCGACGAACTGCTGGATCGTCTCTATCCGAAAGGCGATGCCGTGGTCATCGATCGGGTGGTAGATGTGCACATCGGCAAACTTCGGCAAAAAATCGAGCCCCACCCCTCCCGTCCGACTCGGATTCACACCGACCGAGGGACGGGTTACCGGTTTGCCGATCCGGCTGGCAGCCCCCCGTCGGAAGATAAATCGTGATACCCGGAGAAAGGGTCTCGTGAAGTCACGTCTGATCGTCAAACTCCTGCTGGTCCACCTGGTGGTCATCGGCTTTGTTCTGGCCGTGGTCTGGCTGGCTATCAACACGTTGGCCGCCAGTTATTTCGTGACCCTGATGCAACGCTACCACATCTCCCCCAAACCGGCCCAAGCCATGTTCGTAGGCGCCGTGCACCGCTACCTGATCTGGAGCTGTCTGGCAGCGGCCCTGCTGGCGGTCATCCTTTCATTTCTGATCATGCGCCGGCTGCTTGCCCCCCTGACCGGCATGACGACCATCGCCCAGCGGATTGCCACAGGCGATTTCAACGGCAGGGTACCGGAGATCTCAGTCGACGAGGTCGGTCAACTAGCCAAGGCATTCAACAAGATGGCGGCCAGTCTCGAGCAGATCGAACGGCTGCGCCGCAGCCTGATGATCGATGTGGCGCACGAGCTGCGCACCCCCCTGACCAACATGCGAGGTTATCTGGAGGCCCTGAAAGACGGAGTGCTGCCGCCTAGCGTCGAGACCTTCGGCATGCTGCATGACCAGACCCTTCGGCTGGCCGATTTGGTGGAAGATGTCCTGGATTTGGCCAGGGCCGATGCCGCCAGGGGATATCTGCAACGCCGGCCGGTAGCCCTGCCGGCCCTGATGGAACAAATCCGGGAACTCTTTGCCACCCGCTTGGCCCAGCGGCATATCGATGTGCGGGTCCAGATTCCCGAGCAGCTTCCACCGGTTTCCGCCGACCGGAAACGCATCGCCAGGGTGCTGCGAAACCTGATGGATAATTGCCTTCGCTATACGCCCGAGGGCGGCTTTCTGGAAATCAGCATGGCAGCAGCAAACGGACGGGTCAGGGTGGCATTGACCAATACGGGAGGCGAGATCCAGCCGGAAGATCTTCCGTATCTCTTCGAACGCTTTTTCCGGGGAGAAAAATCCAGATCCAGAGATCATGGCGGCGCGGGCATCGGACTGGCCATTGTCAAGGAGTTGGTGGAAGCCCACGGCGGAACCGTTGGAGCTGCTATCGACGGAGACCGGCTCCAAATCCGCTTCGATCTTCCGGTGGCGGAAGACGATCTTTAAACGATCTTTGCATATGTTTACCCTCTCTTCTCCTTAGGACGTTATCTTATTTTCAGCAGTGGCGGCCGGCATTGGTGCGGGCACCAGCCAGTCTGGAGGAATCTTTGATTCTTCTTAGTTGCTCTGCCATTGGCTGACCAGGTCCCGTATTGGTTGGGGAATGGCCACGACCTGGTGTTTGGCGTAATCGAAAAACAGCACGCCGATCTTTGCCGTTGCCACCACCTTGTCTTTTCCCGCGCCTTGGACCCGAAACACCACATCCAGGCCCTTGTCTCCAACATCTCCGATTGCGATTTGAATCTCTATGACCTCGTTATAAAAGGCTTCTGACTGGTAGACCACGGCCAGATCGGCAAAGATCACGCCGATGGATCGGGTAGAAGTTCTCTGGATGCCGTTGGCGTGGAAAAAGGCCGCTGCCGCGTCATTTAACAGGGACACCAGGTTGTCAAATCCCAGGTGTCCGGCAGCGCTCAAGTCGGTGATCCGCACTCTAGCCGGATGCGTGAAAACGGTCTTTCCGGGGTATTCGATGGTTACTCTAGCCATGCAGACTCCTCTTAGTGTCTGGGGTCAAATCCTGAATAGTGCACTTAACCAACGTTTGTACCCTGAGGCGGCACTTTTTCCAATCGACGCCGCAGCAGCGCCAGGGCCTGATCGTAATCATAGACGTCGATGTGCTGGGTGAGGGTTTCGAATAGCGCCGCCTCCAGGTGGGGGCCTACTTCGGAAAGCAGCAACGCGATCCTTTCGGGGTCAGCAGCTTCCAAGGCCTGGGCGAGCCGCGCAAGTTTTGGACCCGGGTCCTGGGGCGACACGGGGTCTGGACGCGCCGATCCGGGTTGATCTGAGGCTTTCTTCAACAGGGTTTCCAAAGAGCCGAAAACCTCGGCTAAAGCGGCCTCGAGTCGATCAAAACGCGCTTTTGGCACCGGCGGGGTCCGGGCGCTGCTTTCCAGATCGGCGGCAGCCGCCGACAGCGTTTCGGCCCCGATATTGTCCGCACTACCCTTGAGCCCGTGGGCCAGTCGTCCCACCGATACCCAGTCTTGCGCGTTTCCGGCGGCTTTGATGGCCGCAGCGCTTTCACGGTTGGTGGTTAAAAAGCGGCCTAAAATGCGGCGATAGTTGGACGGATCGATGGCCAGCGCATCCAAGGCGCGGGCGATCTGCAGGCCTGGAACGGTGTCGGGAAGCAGCTCAGTCTTATCTTGCCTGGAATCAACGCCATCGGGGGCCATCGGATGGTCCGTCTCCGGTTGCACGAAAGGCTGCGGAATTTTCACCAGGCGCCACAGGGTGGCAAAAAGCCGTTCCTGGTTGATCGGCTTGGAAACGTAGCCGTCCATGCCCGCGGCCAGGCACTTTTGCTCGTCACCCTTCATGGCATGGGCGGTCATGGCGATAATGGGAATGGATGCCACCTGGGGGCTCCGACGAATCTGCCGGGTCGCCTCGAAACCGTCCATTTCAGGCATCTGGATGTCCATCAACACGGCATCGAATGGCTCCCGCTGAACGGCTTCCACTGCCGCTTTTCCCGTATTGGCGACAGTCGCCGAAATTCCCGCGTTTTCTAAAATCGCCAAAGCAATTTCCTGGTTAGTGGGATTGTCTTCGGCCACCAGCACCCGCACGCCTGCAAGCCGTTGGCGATAAACCGAGGCCCTTGTGGCCACAGCGCGCCGCTGTCGATCGATCCGGGACTCACCTTTGCCGAAGGCGTCCATGATCAGATTAAACAACGCCGACTGGCTGATGGGCTTGATCAGTACCCCGGAAATGCCGGCCGCCTCGGTCTGGCTCTGGTCGGGTTGTCTGCCAAAAGAAGTCATCAACAGGATCGGTAGCGCGCGGCCGATCTGTGCCCGGATGCGCCGGGCCGTTTCCATGCCGTCCATATCCGGCATGTCGGCATCCAGTACCACCAGACCGATGGGACTTTGGCTCGACGCCGCTTCTGTCACGCAGGCCAAAGCGGCCGCACCCGAATCGCTGGTGAGTGTTTGAAAGCCGGCAGTGGTAAGCATGGTCTTTAAAATGCGGCGAGTATCCTCACAATCGTCGACCACCAGGACCCTTATTGGCGCCAGTTCCTCGGGCAGGATGGATCGGTGCTGCTGGTCGGCATCATCCACACCGAAAGCGACACTGAAAAAGAAGGTGGTTCCCTGCCCCGGTTCGCTTTCCACGCTGATCTCACCGCCCATCATCTCCACGAGCTGTTTGCAGATGCAAAGGCCCAGCCCCGTTCCCTCGTATTTGCGGGTGCTGGAGGTATCCACCTGGCAAAAGGGCTGAAACAGCCTCGGGAGAAATTCCGGCGAAATGCCCACCCCGGTATCCTTGACATAAAACTGCAGGCGGACATGATCGGCAAACCGCTTGGCCAGCCGAATGCCGGCTAGAATCACCCCGCCGCGAGCGGTGAATTTGACGGCATTGTCCACCAGATTTTTCAGCACCTGCTGCAGCCTCAACGGATCACCGATGAGCACCCGGGGAATCTCAGGATCCAGGTCGAACATGAACTCGAGCTGTTTTTCGGCGATTCGGCTGGCAAACAGGTCATCGAGTCGATCCAGCACCTCGTCGATTTGAAACCGCCGGATATCCAGATCCAGCTTGTCGGCTTCAATTTTTGAAAAATCCAGGATATCGTTGATGATCCCCAGCAGCGAGTGGCCAGAGGAGTAAATAATTTTCAGAAAATGCTCGATCTTTGGGGGCAGCTTTTCGTTAAGCGCCAAATCGGCCGCGGCAATCACCCCGTTCATCGGAGTTCGTATTTCATGGCTCATGTTGGCCAAAAAGTCGCTTTTGGCCTGGGTGGCGGCTTCCGCCAGTTCCTTGGCGCGGATCAAGGCAAGTTCCACCTGCTTTCGTTCCTCGATCTCGGCGCGAAGCTGCCGACCGGTGACGTTCAAGTGGCGGTTGAGGTAAAAAATTACCAGAACGCCGCCGGCCATCAGCATAAAAAGCAAGGCCGCGGCCAGAAACCACGGCCAGTAAATGCGGACGACATCTCTGAGCGTGATTTTTCCCAAATTTTTATAGGGCCCGAGTCTCAAATCCCGGAGCAAGTCATGCACCGGCTCGTAGTTTAGCGGTATGGTCCACCCGGCGGTGTTTGAGGCACGGGCTGCCTCCGAGTTTGCCGGCATCTGGATCAGAGCCGTGGCTACGGCCTCGGCCAGCGCGTCCGAGGTTTTCAGGGTCTTGGCACAGGACCACTCCGGGTACAGCCGGGTAGAGCAAAGAAAGGGCAGGTGTTTATCCTCGGGAAATGGGTGAAGCACCCGAAAATCTTGCAGGCGGATCAAGCCTTGGGCGCTCATGCGTTCTAGGGTGTCGGTACGAACCGTGCCGGCGTCTACGGCCCTGTCGCGCACCTTGTAGACCACGATGTCCTGGGTGCCCCCAAAAGTGAGCTTGGCAAAATCACGGTACGGGCTGATTCTTTTTTTTTTGAACTCCTCCCAGGCGGCCAGCCATCCCCCCAGGGACTTTTCATCGGTTGCCATAAACGTTTTTCCAACCAGGTCGCTTAAGTGTCGGATGTCCTTGCGG
>JBJKSK010000114.1:0-6226 GCA_046704125.1 Desulfobacterales bacterium
AAATCATGAGTTTCAATGAAATTTTACAAATCGCCAAAAGACTTCATATCGATACCTTGGGCCGGGACCTGTCGGAAATCATCCGGGAGATTCAGCGCCGGCAGGGAAACTTCGACTGTTTCGGCTCATGCACCGGCTACTGCGATCAGAGTCGGTGCTGTTTTAGAACCCGCTGTCTGGAGGAATCCAGAAAATTGGCTCCCCATGACGCCGCCGACCGCTTGCCTGCCCATCTTCCCGCTTATTATTCCACCTTGTATCTGGCCAGGGGCTACGGCGGCCGGAAACCGATAAAGGGTCAATCCTAAATGGTGAGTCCCGGGTTGCTGTTCGGCACGCCATGATCCTCAATCCGCCGCAGACTGCAGGCATTTTAGGGCGGATTTTCCATTTTTGCGCTCTTTATTCTAATTTCCGTTTTTATCCCTTTCATTGACTTTGGCCAAGAGTGTGGGGGGATCATGGAAGCGCTGACCTTTATTCTCATTGTCTGTCCCTTTCTTGCCGGAGGAGGTTGCTTCCTTATCCGGATCCCCAGCCTTCGTTCACTGATCGTGCTGGTGACCAGCGCCCTATTGATGGCGGCATCGCTTCTTCTGATTCCGGCGGTGCCGTTCCAGCTTTCACCGGAGCTGGTTTTTGGCATAAACATCCATGGCCTGGCACAGGCGGCGGATTTTCTGCTGTTGTCTGTCATTCTGTATTTCGGAATCAAGCACCGGAATCTGGCGATCGCGGCGCTTTCCATATTCCAGATCGCTGTCCTGGGATACCTGAAATTTTATATGATCAAACCCGGCAGGGACTATCCGCTTTTTTTCGCTGATAATCTGAGCCTGATCATGGTGATGATCATCTGCATCGTGGGCGCGATCATTTGTATCCAGGCCCTGCCGTACATGAAAAACCATGAAGCCCACTTGAAAATCGAAATTTCGCGCCAGCCCCGGTTCTTTTTCGTGATGCTGCTTTTTCTGGGGGCAATGAACGGGGTGGTGCTTTCAAATGACATGGTTTTTTTCTATTTCTTCTTTGAGGTGACCACGCTCTGCTCGTTTTTGCTGATCGGGCACGACAGGACCCCGGAGGCAACGAAAAACGCGGTCCGGGCCCTGTGGATGAACAGTTTAGGCGGGGCGGCCTTTATTTCGGCCCTGGTCGTGATCTATGCCCGCATGCATACCCTGGACATGCAGTTTATCGTCCATGCCGACCCGAAGACAAGCGGTGTGATGATGGCCATTGCGCTGCTGAGTTTCGCGGCCTTTACCAAATCAGCCCAGTTTCCCTTTCAGAGCTGGCTTCTGGGGGCCATGGTCGCACCCACCCCGGTGTCTGCCCTGCTGCATTCGTCCACCATGGTCAAAGTCGGCGTTTATTTGTTGCTGCGAATCGCTCCGGCCATGCATGGGGTGTTTCTCACCCGCTGTGTGACCCTTTTCGGGGCCTTCACCTTCCTGGCCGCGGCGGCCCTGGCCGTGGGGCAGAGCAACGGCAAAAAGGTGCTGGCCTATTCCACCATCAGCAACCTGGGACTGATTTTCGCCTGTGCCGGCTTGAACACGGCGGCGGCCTTCACGGCGGCCATTTTTCTCATCATTTTCCATGCGGTATCAAAGGCCCTGCTCTTTTTGTGCATAGGGACCATCGAACAGCATATCGAAAGCCGGAATATCGAGGACATGCGGGGACTTTACACCCGGATGCCGTTGACGGCACTCATCACGGTGATGGGGGTCATTACCATGATCATGCCGCCTTTCGGGCTTTTGCTGGGCAAGTGGATGGCCATGGAGGCCGCGGCCAACTTCCTGATAGGCATTATCCTGATTTCCTTGGGCAGTGCGCTGACCGTCATGTACTGGGCCAGATGGGCCGGAATTCTCATGAGTGATCCGTTTGCGGGAAAGTTTCATCTGGAAAAACAGCCGATCCTGACGTGGCTGGCCCTGCTGTCTCTGGGAATCGGCGCGGCGGCGCTAAGCGTGCTTTCCCCCTGGATTTACCTCAAGGGGATCATTCCATTCATCGGGGGCAGTTACCCGCCTTCCTATGCGGTTGACTACGGAGTGCTCCACAATGCCTACGGGGCCTTTGCCGTTTTGCCGCTTTGCGCAATCGCCGTGGCCGGGTTTTTCATTTCCATCTGGGCGCTTCACCACGCCAGGCGCGGACAGACCACCATGCCCTATTTAAGCGGGCTACAGACCAAAGAGCCGCGGGTGTTTCTCGGCCCCATGAACCAGCCGGTCACGGCCGAGGCCGGCAGTTATTATCTTTCGTCCATCTTCGGGGAGCAAAGGCTGACCCCCTTTATTAATCTGGGAGCCGGCGTGCTGCTTACCCTGATCATCGGAGGTGTGCTGTGAATCATTTTGCCATCCCGATTTTGATGGGCTTGATCGTATCTCCCCTGCTGGGCGGACTGATCGTGGGAATGGACCGGGTTATCACAGCTCGCGTGCAGGGGCGCATTGGTCCTCCGGTCCTGCAGCCGTTTTTCGATGTTGTGAAGCTGCTCGGTAAGCAAATGTTGGTGGTCAACGTATGGCAGGCATTTTGCGCCTATGCCTACCTGGTGGCGGCCGTCATTTCTCTGGTGCTTTTTTTCATGCAATCTGATCTGCTGTTGATCTTTTTCATCCAGGCGGTGGGTGCGGTATTTCTCGTGGTGGGCGCGCTTTCCTCGACGTCACCGTTTAGCCAGGTCGGGGCCCATCGGGAGTTGTTACAGATGCTTACCTACGAGCCGCTGCTGGTGCTCATGATCGCTGGAATCTACCTGCTGATTGGCAGCTTCAGGATCGATGCCGTCTATGCCTGGCCCAGACCGCTGATTTTCAAACTCCCCTTTCATTTCGTCACGCTGTTCTACGCCCTGACCATCAAACTGCGGAAATCTCCGTTTGATTTGTCCACCTCGCATCACGGCCACCAGGAACTGGTCAAGGGTGTGCTCACGGATTACTCCGGACCGCTGCTGGCCTTGATCGAGGTCGGGCACTGGTTGGAAATTCTATTGCTCTTGGGATTTTGCTCACTTTTCTGGGCCACCCATTGGCTCGGCATGCTGTTGCTGGTGCTCATCACCTGTCTGATGGAAATCTTGATCGACAACATCACGGCCCGGATGACCTGGCGCTGGATGCTGGGGTATGTCTGGGCGATGGGATTGACCCTGGCGACGGTAAACCTGATATGGCTCACCCTGGCATGAGCAGGCGGTTATCATGTGGATGAAAAAACGGATCCGTCAGGCACGCATCAAGAGCCCATGGCTGCTGCACTTTGACTGCGGCAGTTGCAACGGATGCGATATCGAGGTGCTGGCTTGCCTCACGCCGGTATATGATATCGAACGGTTTGGCATCATCAATGTCGGCAATCCATTTCACGCGGATATCCTGCTGGTGACCGGCACGGTCAATCACCGGAACAAGAAGGTGCTGGAAAACCTTTACGCGCAAATGCCCGAACCCAAACTGGTTGTGGCCATCGGTTCCTGCGGACTTTCCGGGGGGATATTCCGGGATGCATACAATGTCCTGGGCGGGGTGGACAAGGTGATTCCGGTGGACGTCTATGTCCCCGGATGCCCGGCCAAACCCGAGGCGATCATCGACGGCGTGGTCATGGGGCTGGAAAAGTGGAGGGAAAAATCCGCGAAAAAATCAGGCGAAGGCGATGCAGCGCCGGAACCGCTCAATAAGGCAGGTGCAAAATGATGCAGGGTCAGACGATTCCCGTCACCGTAGCCGATATCGTGGGGGAGGCGGCAAAGATAAAGGTCGAGGGCTACACGCTGCTGACCATCAGTTGTGTGGAAACCGGCGAAAACCGCCTGGAGCTGATCTACCACTTTGACCGGGACTTTAACATGCGCAACTTCCGGCTTTCGGTTTCCAAGGATGCGGTGGTACCAAGCCTTTCTTGCGTGTACTGGGCGGCGTTTCTGGTTGAAAACGAGATCCAGGATCTTTTCAGCCTCCGGTTTTCGAACCTGGTAATCGATTTTAACCGGACCCTGTACCTGGAAAAAGTGGTCGCCGCCGTTCCGTTTTGCAGATTGGAAGTGAAACGCAGGTCCAAGCCGGTTGAAACCGGGCCGCCGGATCCATCCGATGAACCGCCAACAGGAAAATGATCATGCGCACAACCGTCATTCCCATCGGGCCGCAGCATCCGGTACTGCCTGAACCGGTTCATCTGAAAATTTCCGTCGAGGACGAGATCATCACCGATGTTGTTCCGGCCTTGGGCTTTGTGCATCGGGGTCTGGAAATGCTGGTCGCCAGCCGGGACTATCACCAGGTCGTCCAGGTCGTGGAGCGGGTCTGCGGCATCTGCTCCATGATGCACGCCATGTGTTATGCCCAGGGGATCGAGGAATTGATGCACATCGAGGTGCCGCCCCGGGCCAAATACCTGCGCGTGATCTGGTCCGAACTGCACCGGATGCACAGTCATCTCCTGTGGCTGGGGCTGTTTGCGGACAGTTTTGGTTTTGAGAGCCTGTTCTTGCAGTTTTGGCGCATCCGGGAAAAGGTGCTTGACATTCACGAGGCCACCACCGGCAATCGGATCATCGTGGCAGTCAATGTCATAGGCGGCGTGCGAAAGGATTTGAGCCTTGAGCAGATGCGCTGGATCACCGCCCAACTGGCCGATGTGCAAATAGAGATCCTTCGGCTGAAAAGCACCCTGCTCGACGATTACACGGTCAAGAAACGAACCAAGGGAAAAGGGATCCTTAGCAAGGAAAAGGCTGTGGAACTGGGGACCGTGGGCCCGACCCTGAGGGCTTCCGGGGTGGCCCGGGACATGCGCCAGCTTGGGTACGCCGCATTGGGCGAGCTGGACTTTACCCCCGTAACCGAAGCCGACGGCGACTGCTGGGCGCGGAGCAAGGTACGGTTTGAGGAACTGTTGACCAGCATCGACTTGGTCCGGCAGGCCATTGCCAAGATTCCAGACGGCGAGATCAACTCCAAGGTCAAGGGAAACCCCGAAGGCGAGGTGCTTTCGCGGGTGGAACAGCCTCGGGGGGAGGTCTTTTACTACCTTCGGGCAAACGGGAAAAAGAATTTGGACCGCCTGCGTATCCGGACCCCTACGTTTGCCAACATACCGGCGCTTTTGACGATGCTTCCCGGCATGTGGTTATCCGATGTCCCGGTGATTGTTTTGTCGATCGACCCGTGCATCAGTTGCACCGAAAGGTAGGGAGGCGGCTGGCATGTTTAAAATGACCCCGAATATCCTGCGCAATTTCTTTACGGAAAAAGCAACCCGGCTCTATCCCGATGATGCGCGAAAAACCTTTGCCAATGTCCGGGGCGAGCTGGTCAATCGGATCGAGAAATGCACCTTCTGCGGCATCTGCGCAGTGAAATGCCCTTCCCAATGTATCGTTGTCGCCAAAAAAAGCGCGACATGGACCTGGGATCCGTTCGCATGCGTTTATTGTGGCATCTGCGTGGCGGACTGCCCCAAAAAGGCCCTGTATCAGAAAGAGATGTACCGGAAGCCCGGAGACGCTCATGAAATGATTTGCCTGGTGGGAGAGATCAAAAAGGAAAAGGTATCGAAGGACCCCTCCGGTGATGAGCCGGACATAGCATTCTAAAAAATATTGCAAACCCATTCAGGCTATGATAGCAAGAAAATTACCTACCGATGCACCCTTCCCTCTCTCAACGGTTGACCTCCTTTCCCCAGCGGTAGGGGGCTGAATTCTTTGATCAACAATGATCCGCAGCGCCTTTCTATATTCTTTGATCCGTGCTACTCGTTTTCCCGATTGAGGGCGTGAGATACCAAAGATAAGGAGGAAGAAAATGATTGATCTTAAAGGTTTGCCAGGTAAGGTCCCAAGTGTGCCAAGCGAAGCCTCGAAAATCGTCCAGGGAATGGGAGATTTATTTGCTGGAAAGATCGCG
Source organism: Desulfobacterales bacterium (assembly GCA_046704125.1). Taxonomy (GTDB): domain Bacteria; phylum Desulfobacterota; class Desulfobacteria; order Desulfobacterales; family JBJKSK01; genus JBJKSK01. The sequence continues at coordinate 5,940 of JBJKSK010000114.1, forward strand.
GAAGCGATTGAAAAGCTCAAAGAATTCATCGAGCAAGTCTACGACATTCTTCCCACTCTAAAGGCGCTTGGGCTTTCGGTCGAATTCATGAAAATCAAATTTGCCTTGCCTCCCGAAATGCGAGCAAACGTAACAGGTGCATTAAAGGAAATAGAAGAAGCCAAGATTAAAGAGCTCATCGAGGCTAAGGCCCAGAACAAAATGCTCATTCCCATATTGCTATCCCTACGTACACTGGCCAAGCTTAAGAAACCCTTGAACGAAGTCGGCTTTAAGGGAATAAAAAT
>JBJKSK010000115.1:0-4056 GCA_046704125.1 Desulfobacterales bacterium
CAGTAGGAGGCGCACCCGAAATCCATCTTCGGGTTGAGAAAGCGGTGGCCGCACACCGGGCATTGGCGGGTGGTGTCGTCTTTGAAGAATTCAACGCCGGCGCCGCACCGGGGACACTTGGCATCGAAAATCGCACCGGGTTTCCAGTAGAGGGTGTCTTGACCAGGGCATTTCATGGCTGCCTCCTGAAAATTCTCTTTTTCATCCCAAAATGGCCTTGAGATCCGCATCCGGGGTGGTGATGGGCATGATGTTAAATTTTTCCACCAGGACCTTGAGGATGTTGGGGGTGACAAAAGCCGGCAGTGTCGGCCCCAGGCGGATGTCCTTGATGCCCAGGTACAGCAGGCTCAGCAAAATGGCACACGCTTTCTGTTCGTACCAGGACAGCACCAGGGAAAGCGGCAGGTCGTTGACCCCGCAGCCGAAGGCATCGGCCAGGGCCGAGGCGATTTTTACCGCCGAATAGGCGTCGTTGCACTGGCCCACGTCCAGCAGCCGCGGGATGCCGCCGATGTCTCCCAGTTGCTGGTCGAAAAAGCGGAACTTGCCGCAGGCCAAAGTCAGCACCACGCAGTCGGAGGGCACTTTTTCGACAAACTCCGTGTAGTAGTTGCGGCCCGGTTTGGCGCCGTCGCAGCCGGCCACCAGGAAAAAGTGGCGGATCGCCTTGTTTTTGACCGCATCGATGACCGCAGGAGCCACGCCGAGCACGGCATTGCGGCCAAATCCCACCATGACCGAACCCTTGTCTGTATCCTGGGCAAAACCGGGCATGGCCAGGGCCTTTTCGATGGCGGGAGCAAAATTTTTATCCGCGATATGGTACACCCCGGGCCAGCCCACCAACCCGGTGGTAAAGATGTTGTCCTGGTAAGATTCCTGGGGCTTTTGGATGCAGTTGGTGGTCATGACGATGGCTCCGGGAAAGGCGGCAAATTCCTTTGCCTGATTCTGCCAGGCGGTTCCGTAATGCCCGTGGAAATGGGGGTATTTTTTCAGTTCGGGATAGCCGTGGCAGGGAAGCATTTCCCCGTGGGTGTAAACGTTGATGCCTTTTGCCTGGGTTTGCTTCAGGATCAACTCCAGGTCCTTGAGGTCGTGGCCCGAGACCAGGATCGCCTTGCCCTTTTTGGCTCCCAGGGCGACGCGAGAGGGCACCGGGTGGCCGTAGGTGCCGGTGTTTCCCGCATCCAGAATCTCCATGGCCCGAAGGTTGACCTCGCCGCACTTGAGCACCAGAGCCAGCATGTCGCCGGCTCCAAGAGTCTTGTCCAGGGTCGCGGCCATGGCCTCATGGATGAAGCCGTCCACCTTTTCGTCGACCTGGCCCAGGATCCGGGCGTGGTCGGCGTAGGCGGCAACTCCCTTGACGCCGTAAATCAGCAGCTGCTGCAGGGCCGACAGGTCCGGGTCGATGCCGGGATCGGATTTGATGCCGACTTTCTCGCCTTCGGCCACCAGAGCGGCCATGTCTCCCTTGGGGGCAAACGCGGCGGGTCCCTCACCGAAGTCGGTCTGACCGCCGGAAGCCTTGACCTTGGCCTTGAGCCCCTCGCGCAGCTGGACCGTGCGGCTGATCAGCTCGACAAAGCGCCGGGGGTCGAAATCCACGTTGGTCAGGGTGGAAAATTTCGCCTCGCTGGTAAACTTGTTGACTTCCGGATCCACCACCCCGGCTTTACGCCCGGAAACCGCCACCTGGGAAAGGCCCTTGACCATATAGATCAACAAATCCTGCAGGGCGGCCACTTCGGGTTTTTTCCCGCAGACTCCGATTTTGGTGCACCCTTCTCCCTTTGCCGTCTGTTCGCATTGATAACAAAACATGAGATTGCCTCCTTGGTCGAGATTTTTGCCGAAATGTCGGTAAACAAAAAAAACTGTTTCGTTTTGGTTCATGTTATAAGCCGATCATAACCGGCCTGCCTTGACCTAAGTCAAGAAAACGAAAAAAAGGGGAGAAAATGAAATTTTTGGATCGATTCACCGCGCTCATCGCTTCCACCCCCCTGTTCAAAGGGCTTCCCCTGGAACAAATCGAAACGCTCCGGCGAATCGCCGTTGCGCGGCGCTTCGGAAAAGGGCGGTATATTTTCTCCGAAGGAGACCCGGGAGACGGATTTTACGTCATCGCCGCCGGCCGGGTGAAGATCTTCAAGGTCTCCGGCGAGGGAAAGGAACAGATCCTTCATATTTTCGGCCCGGGGGAACCTTTCGGGGAGGTCCCGGTCTTTTCGGGCGACCCTTTTCCCGCGTCTGCCGAGGCTATCGCCGCCTGCGAACTGCTGTTTTTCCCAAAGACCGCTTTCATGGATCTGATCGCAAAAAATCCGTCGCTGGCCTTGAACATGCTGGCGGTGCTGTCCAGGCGGCTGCGTCAGTTTACCGTCCAGATCGAAAATCTTTCTCTCAAGGAAGTCCCCGGGCGACTGGCCGCCTATCTGCTGTCTCTGTCCGGCGGCGGGAAACCGGCTGGTACGGTTACGCTCAACATCTCCAAAGGGCAACTGGCCAGTTTGCTGGGAACCATTCCCGAAACACTTTCCCGCATTTTTTCCAAAATGACTGAACAGGGCATGATCAAAGTCCAGGGGCGCCGCATCGTTTTGTGTGACCGGGAGCTGATCGAGGCCCTGGCGGAATACGGAAAGCTGATCTAAAAAAAGCTTGCCGCGTGCCATCAGCTTGACCGGTTGAGGCAATGGCCGTGGCGGGAATTCGTAGGCTGGGGAAAAAACCGCGATGGATCCAAAAAATCCGGTTTTCTGATTTTTCGGCGCCGGATCATGTCCGGCGCCGAAAATGGCGGCTTTCGCTTGAGAGCGTTCAGTTCCCGGCTCAGCAGTCGAATGTGCGACATTTCTTCCTTGATGATGTCATCCAGGCGCGTCTTGCCCATTTTATCCGGTACCGCCTCTTTCATTCCCAGATAGAAGACGATGGATTCCTTTTCCGCTTCGATGGCGGCCTTGAGAATGCCGTTCATGGAGGCGGTGTCGATTTCTTTCTCGAAAAAGACCCGCGTGTCGGCCAGCGCCCGCAGGTAAAGCACCGTTTCGTTCTGTGGATCAAAAATCGTCTCGGTCCTGGCGTCGGCTGTCAAAGAAGACCGGATGGACTTGAAGGTTTTTTCGTGATGGTCCTCCATAACGGCCAGATCCAGCAGCAGTTTCTTGTGAGATGCATCGGTGATGCCTTGCGCCGCATCGCGATAGAATTTAGCGCCGTTTCGCTCGATTTGTTCGGCCATTTCAAATATTTCGTCTGCATTGAAATCATAAGCCATGTCTGCGGTTTTCCTTTCTTTGGATCAACGGGTGAAGTTTTCGGCCGGTGAAATGCGCCGCCGCATGGGACGCCTTCCGGCAAATATAGAAACTCTATCGCGATTTGTAAAGTCGGTGAGTGCCATGGATCCCAAGCGGTTGAGCTGCCGCCGGTGCGGTGCCGCGAGGATTCAAAAACAGACTTGTGGCTTGAAGCGATATCTTCCATAGTGTATAGGACCGATGGTCTCTGAGCGGTTTTATGGGTTCGGAGACAAGAACGATATCCGCTGACATCTAAATTGGGATGGTTTTCAATGACTGTGACCGACTCGACGATCAACTGCTTTTGCTGGTGGCCGGCGCCAAGGGGGCCGTGGGTTCCACGCTGGCCGCGGCTACGGCGGCCTTGCATCATGATCCGGATCTGATTTTGCCAAGCCTGACCACCGGAACCCGTTTGACCCTGCCGATGGCCTGCGATGCCGTGTCCATGGCCGGCTGGGACTCCAGCCCGGCTTCCCTGTTTGATGCCGCTTCGGCGCAGGGCGTGGTCCCCGAAGCGATGCTCAACTGTTACCGACCGGATCTGGAGGCCATGGCCATCCGCCCTCCGGCGCCCGAAGCGGGCCTGGCGCATCAGATCCGGTATCTTGAAAACGATATCAGGACGTTTTGCGCGCGATTTCCGGGCTGCCGGCCCGTGCTGATCAACCTGCTGCCGGCTGCAGACGACGGGGGGCTTTCCACATGCCGGGATATGGCCCAGCTGCTTCAAAGCGCGGAC
>JBJKSK010000116.1:0-3355 GCA_046704125.1 Desulfobacterales bacterium
ACCGAGTTGGCTCAGGAGCCGGATGACGGCCAAGTCGAAAATCACTTCGCCGGTCTCATCGGCCAGCCAAAGGATTTTGCGGGGAAGGGGCCCGGGGGCGGTTCCGGGGCCGAGAAAGGCAAAAAGCGATTCGACCCCGGTTCCGGTCATGGGAGCATCCAGCATGGCCTGAAGCGCCTCGGCGGAGGGCAGGTGGCCTTTGCTTTTCCACAGATCGCTGGTGCAAAGGGCAATCAAGCGCTTGAGTTCGATGTGTACGACACGATCCTTGATGCCCGACAGGGTGTCGGGTAGGGGGGCCCACCGGGCGGTGACGACCTGGTCCAGAGCCTGGCGCAGCGCCGTCGAACCAAGCACTTGGCTGGCCCGACGGTTTCGGGCCGCCTTTTCTTCATGATAGGGATCCTCGATTTGGGTGCGATTGAAAAAAATCTGCAGCAATCGCTTTTCCAGCCGGGAAGGCACCATTAGCTCGTCGCGAGTTTCACGGGTGAACTTGATCTGAATCAGTGACTTGAGATAGGCTTTTTCAGAAACGTTTTCGATCTGGCGGTCGATCGTGGTCATGATCCGGGAAAGCACCTGCCGGTATTTTTCCTGAAGAAAGGCCGAGGCCGTTTTCTTCATGATGGCTTCAAACATCCAATCCGAGCAGGGATAGTAGCGCTGTTCACCCTGGCCGTAGACCATGAACCGGACCTGTTCGGGAGAGCCGACCTGGTCCGGGTAAGAGAAATGGTCCAGGTGGTTTTCGATGAAAAACTCGGTGTACCAGGCATCGCTTTCGGGGCTTACGCCGGGCGTGTAAGCGGCCGAAAGATCCCGGGCGACTGGGGCCTCGATCAAATTTGAGCTATCGGTCATCGCTGCACTGCCTCCACCGTTGAAAAATCGCCTCGTTTAGGAAATTGTCATATTTCCCAGACACGATACCCGCAATCGCCTCAAAATTCAATCGGGCAAATGGTGCAGAAAAGTCTGATCAGTTCAGATGCGGAAAGGAGCACCGCACAGCCAGGTACATAGAATCTTCTCAAAAATAGCGAACCGTTGTCGATTGTGATATAAAAACATCAGACTGTTGGGTTGATGCATCGCCCGGCCAAGACCCACAAGGAGAACGATGGTGAAAGAAAGCAAAGAGATAACAGTTGCCCTGAACTTGGAGAAAAAAGCGCTGTCGCTGTTTTTCCCCTTGCTGCAGCAAGGCGTCGGCATGGAGGTAACGACCGGTGCCAGTGTCCGCGAGTTTCTCTGCCGGGATCTCGGACTGGATGAAGCCTATGTGCAGGCGAGGGTATCGACCCTGTTTCTGAATGGCAGCCCCGTGGACGACTTGGATGGCGCTTTTCTATATGACGGCATGACCCTGGCCCTGTCGGCTGCCATGCCGGGCTTGGCCGGCGCCACCCTGCGCCGAGGGGGCTGCCTGTCGTCGTTTCGAAGCGCCATCTCCTACCACGGCCATGATCGCGTCGACGCCTTTCCCAGACCGGGCCGGATAAATATCAAGCTGTTTAACCTCCTGGTTCGGGAACTGGCCCCGGAAGTCCTGAAAAAAGGAATCCTGCTTTCCGCCAACGACGCCAAGGATTTGTTCGACCACATCCTGGATGAATCGCCCATCTCATGTGTCAAGGTTCAAATCAATGACCGGGATATGTCACCTGAAGAACTTCGCCGCATTCGATGGGCAGAAAAAACCGGCTCCATCCGATTGTTCACAACGTTTATCCATGAGGTTGCCTAACGTGGTTTGGCGCTTCATTTGGGCGGCAATGGATTGTTTGGAATCATCCGGATGGCCAGGCATTCATAGGCCACCCGCCCGCCCTGATAGTTGACCGTACCCCTGCGCAGCACGCGCCACCCCCCGTTTTGGTACACACCGACAGTTTCTAGCTTTTCGATCAAATCGCTGGAGGAATCCAGCCACTGCATGATGCTGACATTTTGAACCAGCGATACATGTTTGATTCCCGATCCGGCGATGATGGTCACCGGTTCCACGATCAGATTGGACAGATCGTGGAAGGGCAGTGTTTCCAGAACAGGCGTTGTTCTCAGCCGTATCATTTTGGCCCTGGCATCGGGTCCGACAGTGGCCTTGGTGGCGTCGATCAAGTTGAGCAGGTAGTTGCGGACATCGTCCAGTGTCTTGGCCTCGCGCAGCTTTTCAAGATCCGGGTAGCTTTCCAGTGCTTTGGCCAGCATGGAAATCTCCCGCAGATAATGGTTGCGCTGGTTTTCCGGAACCAGGTACATCACCACCAGTTCGACGGGTTTTGCATCCGGCGAGCCGTAATCGATACCCCCCGGGCTCCATCCCAGCACGCACATGAGGTCTTCGTCATAGGGGACCCGTGCATGGGGGCAGGCCCAACCCTTGCCGATGGCGGTGTTGGTTGCCGCTTCCCGTTTCATGACCAGCCCGACCACATCGGTGCCGGCCGGAATTTCGGGAAACGCTTCGATGATGTGCGCCAAAAACTGCAGGGCATGCGCCCGGTCGTTTTCCGGCAGCTCGAACAAACGGCCCTCTTGAAGGGCATCCAAAATGGTATCCACGATCAATCCCTTCCAAACCGGTTGAAAAACCAGGTCTTCACCATGTGGGTCAATACGGCATAGGCCACGAGAAAAAAGGCGATCCAGGCCCAATAGATAGCAGGCAGCGCCACCATCTTCAGATCTGCGGCAAAAGGCGAGTAGGGCAGCCAGGCGCCCACGGCCATGACCGCAAAAGTGGTCATGGCCATGGGAAAAGAGGCCCTGCTCCCGATGAAAGGAATTCTTCGGGTCCGGATGATGTGAACGATCAATGTTTGGGTCAGCAGCGATTCCACAAACCAACCGGTCTGAAACAGGCGCACCAACCCTTCTTTTGGCATCGAGCCGGCGGGGTCAAGAAAGGCGCTGCACTTGAAAAAAAACCACATCAAGGCAAAGGTGGCATAGTCGAAAATGGAGCTGATCGGCCCGATAAAGACCATGAACCGTTTGATATTATCGATGTTCCACTTCAGCGGTTTGGCGATGAGCTCCTCATCCACGCGGTCGGTGGGAATGCCGGTCTGCGACAAATCATAGAGCAGGTTGTTGGTTAGAATCTGCACGGGCTGCATGGGAAGAAACGGCAGCAGATAACTTGCCCCGACGACACTGAACATGTTCCCGAAATTGGAACTTGCCCCCATTCGGATGTACTTGACGATGTTGGCAAATACCCTGCGGCCTTCAATGATCCCCTCTTCCAGGACCAGCAGGCTTTTTTCCAGCAGCACGATGTCCGCGGATTCCTTGGCCACGTCAACGGCCGAATCCACCGAAATGCCGACGTCTGCCGCCTTTAAAG
>JBJKSK010000117.1:0-6061 GCA_046704125.1 Desulfobacterales bacterium
GAGTTCTGTATACAGGTTGGCCCGGTTGATCGTGTTGCCCTTGGCCTTGCAGCGTCGGATGGCTTCGAAGGCGACCTGGGCCACCATGATGCCGTTGGTGTAATTGTGGCTGTTGGCGGTTTTGTCATCCCGCCCGTAATGCTTGGCCAGTGCCAGCTGCGCTTCCGAGCCGACGCCGGGGACACTGGTGAGCGTATAGGAGGTCGTCCAGTAAAAGTTCTCGGCGGCTGAGCCGGCCAGGGCGATCAGGTCGTCGCCGCCCGTGTAATGGGCGCCCATGAAGGTGATCTTGCCGGGCTGGCCGAACTCCTTGGCGATCAGGCCCAGCCGTTCGGCATCCTTGAGAAAGGTGGCCACCGGGCTTTGCACGGTCTGGCAAAGGACGAACCGGACTCCCTTGCTTTTCAGGCGCTGGAGGGTGGCCGTGCTGTCCAGGTCCTTGCCGTGTTCGACGATTTCCACGATCTGGATGTTCAGGCCGGCGGCCACCGCTTTCTTCAAATCGTCCACCGGTCCGCGGCCGAAGGCGGAGGGGTGGATGAACAGGGCCACCTTGGCCGGACCGTTCTTATAATGGTTGGCAATGTATTCGGCCAGCCCGATAACCTGCTCGGAATACGATGCGATCGGCAGGAAGATGTAATGGGAGTTTTCCAGGTTGCCGCGATGGAAGGATGCCGGAATGACCGGGATCTTTTCCTCTTCGAAATCGCGTTTGAGTGCCAGCGTCGAACCGGTGGAATAGTTCAGATACAGCGGGATCCCCATATCCAGAAACTCTTCGAAGTTTCGTTTGGTGATATCGGTTTTGTACTGGTCGTCCCGGATGGTGCAATCGATGGTGTCCTTGCCCAGCAGCTTGTTGTCGTTGACGTATTTGAAAAAATCCTCGACGCCCTTGGCGTAAGGCTGGCCGGCATCGGATGTGGGCCCGGACATGGCCAGGGACAGGGCCAGCTTAATCACCTTGGCGTGAGCCGGTGCGGTAGCGGCGAACAGAAAACAACCCAGCGACAATCCAATCAAAAGCCATCTCATGTGTTTCATCTTTTCCCCCTTTTGTTGAGTGTAGAACCAACCCCCTTCATTTTATCGGCAGATCCCGGTCCCCACACGGACCGGGCATCGGCGTCAGTACCGGAACGGCCAGCGCTTGACGTAGGAACGTGCGATGCGCCACCAGTTGGCGATTCCCCTGGGTTCGAACATGAGAAACAAGACGATGACCAGGCCGAAGCTGAAAGGCCGCAAAGCCGTGGCCAGATTGCCCTGGGCCGGGAATATCTGCGCGGCCCAGGCGGACAGGTTTTCCACCTGCAGGTCCAGCAGGCGAATCGCCGCCGGTCCCCAGAAGGAGCCGTGGAGCGTGCCCAGCCCCCCGACGATGGCCATGGCCAGGTAGGTGATGGACTGGTGCAGGGTGAACGATTCGATGCCCACCCCGCGGTAGAGGTAGGCATGCAGCGCCCCGGCCACACCGGCCATGAATCCGGCCAGGGAGAAGGCATAGACTTTGGTGAGTCCGGGGTGCATGCCCATGGCGTCGGCCGCCCGGTCGTTGTCCCGCACGGCCACCAGGCAGCGTCCGTAGCGCGTGCGCAGCAGGTTGCGGATGCCGAATCCGGTCAGCACTACCGTCGCCAGGCAGATATAATACCAGAAGGCGTAGTGGCTGTGTCGCCCTACGCGGCCCGTCAGCCAGTATACCCGGCCGATGTAAATGGTCTGGCCCTGGTTGAAAAAATTCATAAAGTGAATGACCCACTCGAAAATCATCTGAAAGGACAAGGTGGCGATGGCCAGGTAGAGGTGCTTGAGCCGCAGGGCCGGCAGGCCGACGAACGCCCCGAACAGGGCGCCGACGGCGCCCGACAGCAGGATCATCAGCGGCCAGGCGTGGGTGATCAGGACGTGGCTGTCTCCCAGCGTCGTGGCCAGGGAGGCCAGGGTATAGGCCCCTACCCCCACGAAGGCCGCATGTCCGATGGAGATCAGGCCGGCGAATCCCGTCACCAGGTTCAGCCCCAGGATGGCCACCACGGCGATCAGGGTGTTGTCGATCACCAGCATGTACTTGTTGTGCAGTTCGAAAAACAGGGGCCAGACGAACAGCAGGGCCAGAAACACGGCGAAGATCAGCCGGTCCAGATGGGTTCGGAAAATGCGCTGCTCTTCCCGGTAGGACGCGTAAAAATTGCCTGTGGCCAGCCATCGGTTTGTGGACATCGACTACACTCTCTCGATTTCGTGGGTTCCGAACAGCCCGTGGGGCTTGAACAGCAGAATCACGAGCAAAATGATGTAAGGCAGTACGTTGGCGGTGCCGTAAAGGCCCCATCTCCCGTCCAGATAGCCGCTGGCGAACTGCTGGATCAGGCCCATGATGATCCCGGCCACCACGGCGCCGAAGATCGAGTCCAGCCCGCCGAGGATCACCACGGGAAAGACCACGATGCCGAAGGCGCGCAGGGTGTCGAAGTTGAGTCCCGTGATGTTGCCGATGATGGCGCCGGCCGCCGCGGCGCTCAACCCCGCCATGGCCCAGGCCAGGCCGAACACCCGGGGCACGGAGATGCCGATGGACATGGCGGCCATCTGGTCGTCGCTGACCGCCCGCATGCTGATGCCCAGGGTCGAGCGTCTGAAAAACCAGGAGAAGCCCCCGATGAGGATCGCGGTGATAACCACACCCACCAGTTGGGTCCAGGAGATGGTTACGCCGTCGAGGCTGATGGGTGTGACCGGCAGAAAGGGCGGGAACGAAAAGTTTACCGAACCGAAAGGCGTCAGGTAGATCAGGCCGTCTAAAATGGACATGAGGCCGATGGTCACCATGATGACCGAAATGATGGGCTCGCCGATGAGCCGGCGCAGAAAAACCCGCTCCACGCTCATGGCCAGAAAGAAGGTGATCACCATGCTGGCCAGAAAGGAGATGAAAATGGGAACGCCCAGCCACACGGTGAGGGCGTAAACGATAAACGCGCCGGCGGCGATGAGCTGACCGAGGGCCAGGTTCAGCACCCGGCTGGACTTGTATATCAGCACGAATCCCAGTGCCGACAGCGCGTAAATGGACCCCACGACCACCCCGCTGACCACGAGTTGAAAAAAATAACTCATCAGACGCCTTCCATGGAGTAGAATTTGATCCGGGTCTCGACGGTGGCCGTCTGGCCGTCCTGGTACTGGAAGAAGGCTTCCACCGTCTTCTCGGACACCGTTTGATCATAAAGGGACTCGTACAGATTCCGGTATTTTTCCCTGACGAATGGCCGGCGGATCTTGCCGGTCTTGGTCAGTTCGCCGTCATCCATGTCCAGCAGTTTATAGAGGATGGCGAAGCGCTTGATTCTGAAATGATCTTTTTCCGCCCGCGTATTGATGGCCTCCACCTGGGCATGGATCAGTTCGGCGACTTCCGGTTTGGCGGACAGGTCCATGAAAGTCGTGTAGGACAGCCCGCGGTCCTCGGCCCATTTGCCCACCACGATGGGATCGATATTGATCAGTGCCGATACGTATGGCTGCCCGTCGCCGAAAATGACCGCCTCCTTGATGTAGGGGCTGAACTTGAGCCGGTTTTCCAAAAACATGGGGCTGAACATTTCGCCGGCGCGGGTGTGCATGACATCCGAGACCCGGTCGATGACCACCAGATGTCCGTTTTCGTCGATGTATCCGGCATCGCCGGAGTGCAGCCAGCCGCCTTCCAGCAGTTCCTCAGTTTTATCCGGCAGCTTGAAGTAGCCGGGAGTCACCGAGGCCGAGCGGGAGAGGATTTCGCCGGTCGCGGAGATCCGGCACTCGGTTCCCGGCAGCGGTTTGCCCACGGTGTCGGACCGCACATCGCCGTCGCGATGCATGTAGGCGATGCCGGTGATCTCGGTCTGGCCGTAAATCTGTTTCAGGTTGACGCCGATGGCCTGATAGAAGGTGAAAAGCTCCGGTCCCAGGGCGGCGCCCCCGGTGTAAGCCCGTCTCAGCCGCAGCAGTCCGATCTGATTGATCAGGGGACGGAACATGATCTGGGTGCCCAGCCAGGATTTGATGCGCAGCCCCGGCGGCATGGCCTTGCCGACCATGCGGTACCGGGCCGCCGATTCCCCCGCGCGGATAAAGTAATTGTAGAGTTTTTTGTTGAGCCAGTAGGATTCATCGATTTTCAGCCAGATCCGGGAGCGGATGGTTTCGTAGATGCGCGGCGCGCCGAACATGAAGTGAGGACCGATCTCCTTGAGGTCCTCCATGGCGGTTTCAACCGATTCGGGGAAATTGATGGTGATGCCCGTGGCCATGGCCACACCGAAGGAATTCATCTGTTCGCCGATCCAGGCGAACGGCAGAAAGGAGAGGTACTCGTCTGTCGGCGCCAGGGGGTCCACCTGGGTGATCGCCACGCCCATGTTGATGTAGTTGCGGTGGGTCATCATGGCGCCCTTGGGCAGACCGGTGGTGCCCGAGGTGAGACACAGGTGGCAGACATCGTCGGGCTTGCCCCGGTTCACCAGGGCTTCGAACCGCTCGGGGGTCTTGGCATGCGCCGCTTCGCCCAGCGCATACAGCTCCCGGATGTCCATGAACCACGGATCCTCCCGGTAGCCGCGCATCCCCCGCGGGTCTTCGTAGATGACCCTTTTGACGCCGGGTATCCGGTCGCGCATTTCCACCAGTTTGTCGACCTGCTCCTGGTCGTTGCAAAATACCGCCGAGACCTCCAGGTAGTTGAGGATATCGGCGACCTCCGCGGGCAGGCTGGTCTGGTAAATGCCGGCGGAAATGCCGCCGATGGCGTGGGTGCCGATGGCCACAAAGAGGATTTCAGGAATGTTGTCGCCGATCAGCGCGACTTTATCCCCGCGCACCAGCCCGATACCTTCCAGCCCCAGGGCGATCTTTCGCACCATGGCGTAATACTGTTGCCAGGTGTAGGGGTTCCAGCGGCCGAAGTCCTTCTCCCGCAGGGCCACCTTGTGCGGTGTGGACGCGGCCCGCCGGCGCAGCAGCTGGGGAATGGTGAACTGAAGCAGGTGGTCCTTGTCGTTCATGAACGGTTCAATCTTCTCCGATGTAGGCGTCGATGACCTTGGGGTTTTTGGCGATCTCCGCCGGCTGACCGGCGCCGATCACTTCACCGAAATCCAGCACGTAGATGTATTCGGAGATGTCCATCACCACCCCCAGATCGTGCTCCACGAGGATGACGGTGGTCTCTCTTTCCTTCTGGATGTCGATGACGAAGCGGACCATGTCCTCCTTCTCTTCGATGTTCATGCCGGCCATGGGTTCGTCGAGCAGCAGGATTTGCGGGGCCAGGGTCAGCGCGCGGGCCACTTCCACGCGCTTCTGCACGCCGTAGCTAAGTGAGCCGACCGTGTGCTGGCGGTAGGCCTCGAGTTCCATGAAATCGATCACGTCTTCCACATATTCGCGATTTTCCGCCTCCACCCGGGAGGCCTTGCCGAAATAGATCAGGGCGTTGAGAAAGCTGTATTTCAATTGCCGGTGACGGGCCAGCAGCAGGTTGTCTAAAACCGTCATTCCGCTGAACAGCTCCAGGTTCTGGAATGCACGGGCGATGCCCAGGCTGGATATCTGATGGGGCGAGGAATGATCCAGGCGCCGGGTACCGTACAGGATCTGGCCGCGGTCGGGGTGGTAGAATCCGGAGATGCAGTTGAGCAGACTGGTTTTGCCTGCGCCGTTGGGGCCGATCACGGAACTGATCGACCCCGGCTCGAATCGCATGCTGACGTCGCTCAGTGCATTGAGTCCACCAAAGGTCAAAGTCACGTCGGAGATGATCAGCGGGTTCATTGCCTCAACTGCCGGTTTGACACTAACAAATTGAAATTTTTAGGATCGGTATTCTTATTAAGACCGGTTTTCCTGGCTCTGTCAAGTTGATAAAATACGGGGGAAATAGTGGGTGATTCCCACTATTCTTCATACGAGAGCAGATGGGTCCGCAGATTGACTTTCTTGTTCTTCAACCCAAGCTTGGTGCGGATGTGGTGCCTGTGGAAGAGCACCGTATTTTTTGAAATCAGAAGCAGTTCGG